>NZ_RZSR01000451.1:0-4683 GCF_004023265.1 Mesorhizobium sp. M1A.F.Ca.IN.020.06.1.1 | reverse complement strand
ATAGGGCGCCCGGGCCAGAATATAGATCCAGGCGATGAAACTGGAGATCGGCATCTGCAGCGCGAAGCCGAGCGTCAGCGAAATCAGGCCGAGCGAAACGACGGCGGCGTACCAGTTCACGAACAGAACCGAGATGGCCACGAAGACGACGGCGACCACGACGACCAATCGAAAAATTCGCTTCAGGTTGAAACGCGAAACGCGATTGGGAATTCGGCCGATGAGAAAGACTTCGACGATGTTCGCTATCGTCAGCATGACGAAAATGAGAAGGCCGCCCCAGACATAATTCAGCACGCGAGCGCGCAAAGGCGCCTCAAACCATTCCAAGTGCCAATTGATGAGGAGTTGGACGGCAAAGAGCAGCAAGGCAGCGGCAGCGAAGCCAGCCGTCCACCAGAGGTCTTCCTTGCGGAAGCTGAAGCGGAACTTTCCCTCGGGCTTTTTCGCCTGCTGCTGGATCGTTTTCGGATCGGCGGTCCGCTGTGCGGCCCGTTCGAGCCGGGAAAGGTTCTCCTGTTCCTTGTCGCGCCGTTCCATGGATTCGCCATCCGATGTCGCATCAACATCGAGCAGCGGCTAATCGTTCCGCGACGGCGGTATTGGGAGGAGACGCTTGCCGGCGCGTGGGATCTGGTCGCCATGTGCGACGTGCTCGAACACGCGGATCTGGGTTTCCTCGGCCGCCTTAAAACCCGTCACCTGGCCGCCGCCGTCCCTTAATTGCCGCTGGCGCGGGCTCGGCGCCGGCGGCGACGCGTGGGCGGCCCGGCGGAGCGGGCCCGACCATTCTGTTTAGGAAGCGATAGGCGAGTCTATGTTCGCCTGAGGCCGGGCGAGGGGCGGATTATCTGCGATGATCTTCATTCCGCGAATTGGATCCGACGCGCCAAATGTAAGCTGTTCCTGCAAATTTTTCTCGCAACCAATTTGATCTATCTTGACACCGGTTGCGATACCAATGTCATATTGGTCCTAAGAATCCCGAGATTGGTTTCAAATAGTTGCTAGAGGCAGCGAGCCGATGAACGTGACCGACAGCAAGGGATATCGAACCGTTTCGAGGAGGAGCGCCATAGACGGCGTCGTCACCGACGAAAGTGGGAGCGATGGTCACAGTCGCCTAACACTTAACGAACTCGCGCAGACGATGGACAGCCGGGGCCAGCCCCATGTTGAGAGGGTGCGATCTGAATGGAACCGAAGACGCCGTGACATGGCCCCGGTTCTAAAGGTCCATGAACTCAGTAAGAATTTCGGCGCGGTCAGGATCCTTAACGACGTCACTTTCCAGATGGCGGAAGGGGAGGTCATATCCCTTATCGGCGCGTCTGGCTCGGGAAAGAGCACGTTGTTGCGCTGCATAAATTTTCTGGAGACGCCGACCTCAGGGAGGATCGAGGTGATGGGCGACGCAATCTCCATCACCACCAATCGACCGGGCAAGAGCGAAATCACCAACCGCGCGAAGATCCGGCTCTTTCGCCAGCGGACTGGCATGGTGTTCCAGAACTTCAATCTCTGGCCGCACCGGACCGTGATCGGCAACGTGACAGAGGCGCTCGTCTACGTGCTCGGGAAAGGAAGGCGGGAGGCCGAGGATATGGCGCTTTCGGCGCTTTCCAAGGTGGGGATGGCCGAATTCCGCGACCGCTATCCCAGTCAGCTTTCAGGCGGTCAACAACAGCGCGTGGCGATCGCACGGGTGCTGGCGATGCGACCAAAGATCATGCTTTTTGACGAGCCCACATCCGCGCTCGATCCGGAACTCGTGGGCGAGGTGCTGAAGGTGATCCGCACGCTGGCCGAAGAGGGGGCGACCATCCTTCTCGTCACCCATGAAATGCGGTTTGCGCGCGACGTGTCGAGCCGGATGATATTCCTGCGCAAAGGTATCCTTGAGCAGGACGATGCGCCGGAAGAGTTGTTTCGCAACCCTGCCTCGGAGGCGGTGAAACGGTTTCTCTCCAGCGTCATGCCAGCCGCCGCGTGATCGCGGTTTTCTTCAGCAGAACAAAAAGGGGTAACACTCATGCTTTCAGTTCAAACGTTTCGTTCGATTTTTGTATCCGGTTTCATGCTCGCCGCCGCAGCCGGTGCCGCGCACGCCGAGGAAGGCGTCCTACGCGTCGGCACGGAAGGGGACGCGCCGCTGTTCAGCATGGCCGACGCCAACGGAAACGTCACCGGCTTCGACGCCGACGTTGCCAACGGTATCTGCGCCGAACTCAAGATGAAGTGCAAATTCGTGGTGCAGGCTTTCAGTTCGCTGGTTCCCTCCATGGATAGCGACCGCTTCGACGTGATCATTTCCGGCCTTGGCATCACTGCCGAGCGCCAGAAGAAGATCGACTACTCCATCCCGTACGCCACCACGCCGCTCTATTTCGTGGTCCCCAAAGATTCCGCTCTTGCCGGGCTCAAGAGTCTCGAGGAGATCGAAAAGGCGCTCGCGGGAAAGAGTGTCGGCGTCGTGACAGGCACGACCTATGCCAAATTCATCGGCAAGCGGGCGACCAGCGCCGATCTCAAGACTTATGATGCCACCACTCAGCAGACCGCTGATCTTGCGGCTGGCCGCCTGGATGCCGCTTTCGGCGACTCCCCGACCTGGATGGATTTCCTCGCTACGCCGGACGGCGCCAACTTCACGAAGATCGATGTGAAGATTACGGCGATGAGCGATCCTGAAACCCTCGGCCACGGCATGGGTGTCGGCATGCGCAAGGGGAATGCCGAACTCAAGGCTAAGGTAGATGCCGCGCTCTGCAACATGATCGATGGAGGTAAGATCAAGCAGTCTTCCCTCAAGTGGTTCAAGGACGACTACACCATTCCGTGCAAGAAGTGATCCTCTCGCAACAACTGGCCGTCGCAGCCCGCGGCGGCCCGACGGGTGTCATCCATGTTTGAAACTATCTGGTTGCTGGTTGTGGAGCAGGGCTGGGGACTCGCTTTGCTGCGCGGCGCGTTCGTGACGATCTGCATCGGGCTGGTCGGCATGATGATCGGGTTGATCGCAGCCGTCCCGTTTGCCATAGCGCGCTGGCAGCGGGTCCCGGTGCTGTCCCAGATGATCGATGTCTACAGCATCGTCGTCCGCGGCGTGCCGGGTCTTCTTGTGATCTATCTCCTGTTCTTTGGCTCTGTCGACTGGGTGCAGAAGATAGCGGTTGCCTTCGGCTACCGAGACATGGCTGAAAGTGCCTACCCGTCCATTATCGGCATCCTCGCCATCGCGACCATTTCCTGCGCCTATTCGATCGAGGTGATGCGAGGCGCTTTGGAAGCCGTTCCCAACGGTCTTCTTGAAGCCGCGAAATCTTTGGCGTTGCCTCGATCGGTCGCCTTTTTCAGAATCACGTTGCCGCTCGCGTTGAGACTTGCTCTCGGCGGGATCAACAATGTCTGGCAGATGACGATCAAGGATACTTCACTCGTTTCCATCGTCGGCATGCAGGAACTCATGCGTATGGCGGCTATCGCGGCGGGCATCACGCGCTCGCCACTTCTCTTTTACTGCATCGCTGCGTCGCTGTTCTTCGCCATGACAGCAGTCAGCCAGACCCTGTTCGGCCTGGCTGAGCGCCATATCAATCGCGGCTTCAGCGGAGGTTAGAATGGATTTCACCATTATTGCCTATGCGATTCCGTTCCTTCTCACCGGCGCAAAGACAACGCTTCTGATCTCGGTGTTCGGCGTGGGCTTAGGACTGCCATTCGGCATCCTGGTGGCGCTCGCGCGCACTTCGCGCAATCGCTTGGTTTGCACGGCGGCCGACGCCTATTGCGCCGTCTTTCGCGGCACGCCCATGCTGGTGCAGATATTCGTGATCTACTACGGATTAGGGCAGGTCGGGTTCTTTCGCTCCAACCCGGTGATTTGGTGGCTGATCGGCGACGGCCTGCACGCAGCCATTCTCGCGGTCCTGTTGAACACCGGTGCCTACACAGCCGAAATCTTTCGAACCGCGTTTTTATCCCTGCCGCGCGGGCTGATCGAGGCGGCGGAAGCCTGCGGCATGTCGCCTTGGATTATCTTGCGCCGGATCAAGTTCCCGCTGGCTTTGCGACAAGCGCTGCCATCCTACAGCAGTGAGGTTGCCATCATCGTCAAAGAATCCAGCCTCGCTTCGACCATCGCTGTGCTCGAAATCACCGGTTGGGCCAAACGCCTGATGAGCGAAACCTTCGCCATTATGGACATCTTCATCATCACCTCCGTCTTCTACCTCACCCTCAATGTCGTCGGACTGACTGCCTTGAAGCTTTTGGAGCGGCAACTTTGGTTCGAACGGCGTTCAACGCGCAGAAAGGCCACATCCCTATGTCCAAGTTGACGTTCATCGACCAGAATGTTCTTCCGCGCCCACGCGAAGGGCAGCCTCTGCCCGACCGCCTTGTGGAGGGCGATCCACGTTTTCTGAGCTGGGATATCGCCCAGACCGCAGACGGCGCCGTGAAGACAGGGGTCTGGGAGGTCACGCCTGGCGCCTATCGTTCGATTAAGGGCGAGACTTTCGAGTTCTGCTACATCCTTTCGGGTGTCTCCGAACTCACTGAGGATGGCTGCCCGCCGCGCCGCATCGCGGCTGGCGACGCCTTCGTCATGCATCCGGGATTCACCGGCGTATGGCGTGCCATCGAAACCACGCGCAAACTCTGGGTCTCACGCGATTGACC
>NZ_RZSR01000450.1:0-4693 GCF_004023265.1 Mesorhizobium sp. M1A.F.Ca.IN.020.06.1.1 | reverse complement strand
GGCCGGCCAGCTCTCCTACGGCCACCAGCGCCTGCTGGAGGTGGCAATGGGCCTGGCGCTGAGGCCGCGCCTGCTGATCCTCGACGAGCCGACGCAAGGGCTGGCCGACAGCGAGATCGACAATTTCGTCCTACTGGTGCGCGAGATCGCCAAGCATGCCACCGTGCTGCTCATCGAGCACAACATGCCGGTGGTCATGCAGCTTGCCGACCGCATCACCGTCTTCAATTCGGGAAAGATTCTCGCTGAGGGCACGCCCGAGCAGATCCGCGCCAATGCCGAGGTGCAGGATGCCTATCTCGGAGCGACCCATGGCTGATCTCCCCGGCACCGAGAGCGGGCTGCTCGCCATTTCCGGCCTCGACTGTTTTTACGGCGAGGTGCAGGTGCTCTACGGGCTCGACCTTGTCCTCAACAAGGGCGAAGTGCTTTGCCTATTCGGCCGCAACGGCGCCGGCAAGACGACGACGCTGAAGGCGATCATGGGGCTGGTTCCGGCCGCTGCCGGTTCGATCAGACTGGCCGGCAAGGAGCTGACCGGACTTGCCGCACATGACGTGCCGAAGACGGGCGTCGCTTATGTGCCGCAGGGCCGGCGATTATTCGCCGACATGACGGTGGCGGAAAACGTCGAGATCGGCCTGATGACCCGCGGCAAGGGCAAGGCGACGCGGGAACGCGTCCTCGACCTTTTCCCGCTGTTGCGAGAGCGCTTGAAGCAACGCTCCGGCACGCTTTCCGGAGGCGAGCAGCAAATGCTTGCCATGGCGCGTGCGCTCTGCCTCGAGCCGCAGGTGCTTCTTCTCGACGAGCCCACCGAAGGGCTGATGCCCTCGATGATCGCCAAGATCCGCGAGACGGTGGCGAAGCTGCGCGATCTGGGCGTCTCGACGATCCTGGTCGAGCAGCGCGTCGACGCCGTGCTGTCGGTCGCCGACCGCATCTCATTCATCGAGAACGGCCGCAACCGCGAGACCGTCGATGTCGAGGAACTGCGCGCCGACCCCTCCGCGGTTCGGCGCTATGTGGGCGTGGGCTGAAGGTCACTGCGAAGCAGCGGGAGCTGGCGCCGAGCCCCACCCGGACCTGGCCCGACCTCCCCACAAGGGGAGGTAAAGCTCTGCACCGCTTCACCTAAAAAACAAAAACCCCGCGATCAAAAACGTCGGGATCAGCACCAGGCCGGACCACGCCATGTAGCCGAAGAAGCCCGGCACCTTGAAGCCGCGATGTCTGGCGATAGCAAAGACCATGAAGTTCGGCGCATTGCCGATATAAGTGTTGGCGCCCATGAACACGGCGCCGGCCGAGATCGCGGCGAGCGTGGAGGCCGCCTCCGTCATCAGGTGCCTGGCGTCGCCGCCGGCAAGCTCGAAGAACACCAGATAGGTCGGCGCGTTGTCGAGGAAGGACGACAGCGCTCCGGTCAGCCAGAAATAGGCGAGATCGTCGGGCTGGCCGTCCGCCGAGGTGACCAGCGAAACCAGCGGCGCCAGCGCCCCATCGTGCCCGGCTCTCAGGATGGCGATAACCGGCACGATGCAGATGAAGATGCCGGCAAACAGTTTCGCCACCTCGGCGATGGGCCCCCAACTGAAGCCGTTCGCTTCCCTGTGGTTTTTGTACGAGACTTTGAGCGACAGAAAGGCCAGCGCCAGGATGATCGCGTCGCGTACCAGGTTCTGCAGCTCCAGGCCGATGCCGAGGATCGGGATGCTGATGCCCGGCTTCCAGCTGGCGGAAAGCAGGATCGCACCGATCACGCCGGCCAGCAGCGGCAGGTTGGCGAGGCCGCGCAGGCGCACCTTCGTGTCCGGTGTCGGGTCCTTGATCTTCGGCAAGCCGCCCTCGCGGCGATGCAGCACGATGTCGAGCGCCAGGAAGATGATCAGCACCAGCCCGCCGGTGAACAGCGTCTCGCGCCAGAGGTTCGCGGTCGTCCAGAAGAAGTCGACCCCGCGCAGGAAGCCGACGAAGAGTGGCGGGTCGCCGAGCGGGGTCAGCGAGCCGCCGATGTTCGAAACCAGGAAGATGAAGAAGATCACCACATGCGCGTTGAACGGGCGGTTGTCGTTGGCGCGCAGCATCGGCCGGATCAGGATCATCGAGGCGCCCGTCGTGCCGATGACCGAGGCGAGGATCGCGCCGATCAGCAGCAAGCCTGAATTGACCAGCGGCGTGCCGTGGATGTTGCCGGCGACCAGGATGCCGCCGGAAATGGTGAACAGCGCGAACAAAAGGATGATGAAGGACAGATATTCGGTGAGCAGCGTGTGCAGCACCGCCTCGCTTGCCGCCGGCATGCCGAAAGCGATCGCCAGCGGAACCACGGCAAGTGCCGCCCACGCGGCGGCGATCTTGCCGTAATGATGCTCCCAGACATGATGGAACAGCAGCGGCCCGGTCGCGATCGACAGCAACAGGCCGGCAAAGGGCAGCGCCCACCAGAGCGACATCGCCGCGCCGGGCAGCTCATGCGCCTCGGCTGCGAAAACCGCTTGTGGAAAGGCGAGAAGGAGTGCGGCCGTCATGGTTGCCGCCAACACCTTCGCCAATGTCGCAAAGCCCCCTCGATGCCTCACGGCGCGGTCAGTCCGAAAGGTGATCTTCGAGCACCACCCCGGCCTCGCGCATCCGTTTCAGCATCGTGCCGACCGAGCCGTTGAGATCGATGCCGCGGCAGGCATCCAGCCGCACCGTCGTCTTGAAACCTTGCTTGGCGGCATCGAGTGCCGAGAAGGCGACGCAGAAATCGGTGGCCAGGCCGACCAAGGTGATGGTGTCGATGCCGCGCTCCTTGAGATAGCCGGCAAGGCCGGTTGGGGTCGTGTGGTCGTTCTCGAAGAAAGCCGAATACGAGTCGATCGCGGTGCGGAAACCCTTGCGGATGACCAGTTCCGCTTTGGTCCAGGCGAGCCCGGAATGGAAATCGGACCCAAGGCTGCCCTGGATGCAGTGATCCGGCCAAAGCGTCTGCGGCCCGTAGGGCATCTCGATCGCTTCGAAGGGCTGCTTGCCTGGATGGCTGGAAGCGAAGCTCGAATGGCCGGCCGGATGCCAGTCCTGCGTCAGGATCACGTGATCGGTCCGCCGGATCAGGTCGTTGACCAGCGGCACGATCTCGTCGCCCCCGGCCACGGCCAGCGCGCCGCCGGGGCAAAAGTCGTTCTGCAGGTCGATGACGATGAGCGCTTCGTCGGCCATGCGGCCTCCCTTCTTCCTCGGCTTGGGCTCCAGTTGACGCGACCGGACACGGAACCTTGACCAGATGGCCGGCTGCGTCAACCTCCACAGGCATAACAAAGCCGTGGCCGACCACTTCGCTTTGACAATCGCGGCGAAGTTGATATCATTTGCATACGAATGAATTTGCCCGGCTGGACGGCGGCAGATTCCCTCGGAAAGGCCCCTTTCTGGGAAGGCAAAGCGTGATCCGTTACGCGAAACCCACCACGGTCGACGAGGCGCTCGCTCTGCTTGGCGAGGACCGCTGGCGCATTCTGGCCGGCGGCACCGATTTCTATCCGGCGCAGGGCGCGAAACCATTCCGCGACAACATTCTCGACATCAATGGTCTCGCCGCGCTGCGCGGCATCGCCGAGACGGGCGACTATTGGTGGATCGGCGCCCGCACCACCTGGACCGACGTCGTGCGCCACAAGCTGCCCAGGGCGTTCGATGCGCTGAAGGCGGCCGCGCGCGAAGTCGGCTCGGTCCAGATCCAGAACGTCGCGTCGGTCGCCGGTAATCTCTGCAACGCCTCGCCCGCCGCCGACGGCGTTCCGGCGCTGCAGGTGGTCGATGCCGAAGTCGAATTGCGGTCGGCGAAAGCCACGCGCTACCTGCCGCTTGGCGGGTTCATTCTCGGCAATCGCCGCACGGCGCTGCAGCCAGACGAGATGGTTACCGCCATTCGTGTGCCGAAACGTTCGGCTGTCGGCTCGTCCGCCTTCGTCAAGCTTGGCGCGCGGCGCTATCTCGTGATCTCGATCGCCATGGCGGCGGCGCGTCTCGTGATCGAAGATGGCGTGGTCGCTGATGCTGCTATCGCTGTCGGCGCCTGCTCCGCCGTCGCCCGTCGTCTTGCCGGCGTCGAGGCGGCCCTGCGCGGCCAGCCGGTTACCGCCGCGCTCGCCGATGCGGTGCTGTCCGCGCCGATCGACGAACTGTCGCCAATCGCCGATGTGCGCGGCAGCGCCGAATACCGGGAGCATGCGGCGCGCGAGATCGTTGTCCGCGCAGTGTGCGCTGCGACCAGCCTGGGCGAAGGCAAGGTGGCCGCATGACAATGGAGCGCACCGACATTGCCTTCGAGGTCAACGACGCGGCTGTCAGCGTGTCGGTGCCGCCGGTGCGGCGGCTCTCGCAGGTTCTGCGCGACGAGTTGCGGCTGACCGGCACCAAGGTCGGCTGCGACGCCGGCGATTGCGGCGCCTGCACCGTGCTGGTCGACGGCAATCCCGTCTGCGCCTGCCTTGTGCCGGCGGCCTTGGTCTCCGGCGCGTCCGTCACGACGGTCGAGGGCCTCGCCAACGGCAGGCTGTCGGCCTTGCAGGCGTCCTTCCTCGAACACGGCGCCGCGCAATGCGGCATCTGCACGCCGGGCCTGCTGGTGGCGGCTACCGCGCTGCTGCAGCGCAACCCAACGCCGAGTGAGGCCGAGACGCAGGATGCGCTGGGCGGCGTGCTCTGC
>NZ_RZSR01000449.1:0-4735 GCF_004023265.1 Mesorhizobium sp. M1A.F.Ca.IN.020.06.1.1 | reverse complement strand
AGACGATACCGTTCGATCATGCCGCGCCGCTGCCGGACGGCCTGTTCCGGCCGCTGCCACCCTATGAGGACTTGCCGCGGCCGCTCTCGCCTTCAGGCGCCTCGGCGCTGATCGACGAAGCGACGGAAAGCTTGCCCGACACGCGCTCGCCGGTGCTCGATGCGGAAACCGAACCCGGCTTTGCGGTGATGCGCGGGCTTGCACTGCACAAATTGCTGCAGATGCTGCCCGGCATCGCCGAGGACGAGAGGCGGAGCGCGGCCGAACGCTATCTGGCGCGCGCCGGCGCCGACTGGCCGGCCGAAGAGCGCGACACCGCGCTGGAAGCCGTGCTTTCCATCCTGTTCGACAGAAGCTTCGGGGCGCTGTTCTCGCCGTCCTCGCGGGCGGAAGTCGCCATCATGGGCAGCCTGGAGGTGAAGGGCAAGCTGCGCTCCATCTCCGGCAAGATCGACAGGCTGGCGGTCACTGCGGAAACGGTCTCGATCGTCGACTACAAGACCAACCGGCCGGCGCCGGCCAGCCTGGCCGAAGTGCCGCCGGCCTATGTCCTGCAGCTTGCGCTCTACCGCGCGCTGCTTCAGCCGCTCTATCCGGGCCGCATGGTGACGGCCGCGCTGCTGTTCACCGAGGCGCCGCGCCTGATCGAGCTGCCGGCAGCGGCCATGGACGGTGCCCTTGCCCGACTCACGGGAGCGTGACACAAGAACTGCTTGAACATCGCCACCACAGCCACCACATTTGGTGCAACCCGAGTTTTCGAAAGGATTTCAGCATGGCCACCGTCAAGGTCGACAAGGGCAATTTCCAGGCCGATGTGCTCAATGCCAAGGAGCCGGTCGTGGTGGATTTCTGGGCCGAGTGGTGCGGTCCGTGCAAGATGATCGCCCCGGCTTTGGAAGACATCGCCAAGGAGCTCGGCTCGAAGGTGAAGGTCGCCAAGCTCAACATCGACGAGAATCCCGAGTTGGCCGCCCAGTACGGCGTGCGCTCGATCCCGACGCTGATGATCTTCAAGGGCGGCGAAGTGGCCGACATGAAGGTGGGTGCGGCGCCGAAGACGGCGCTGTCGCACTGGATCAATGGCAGCCTCGCCTGAGCCAATCCGAATATCAGAAAGATCGAGCCCGGCCATTGCGCCGGGCTTTTTCCTTGGCGCCATCGCTGACGGCGCTCTGGCCCTGACGCTTCGGGCAGCCATCTCCTTTCCTTAAGAAAAGGAGAGTCCCATGACCGGAACAGCCAAGGCCACAGTTCACGTCGACAATGAGCGCGTGATCGTCACCGAATACCGTTTCGCCCCGGGCGCCAACACCGGCTGGCACCGCCATGGCCACGACTATGTCATCGTGCCGCTGATGGACGGCAAGGTGAAGCTGGTGACCAAGGACGGCGAATCCTTCGCGGAGATGAAGCAAGGCGCGCCCTATTTCCGCCGGGAAGGCGTCGAGCACGATGTCATCAACGCCAATGACGGCGAATACGCCTTCATCGAGATCGAGCTGAAATAACCTTCGAGGCAGGCGCCGCTACCAATCGGCGACGCGATCGCCGCCGATGAATTGCGCGCTTTTGTCCGTGTATTCGAACAGCTCGATCTTCACGCCGTTGGGGTCTTTGATCCAGGCCTGCCAGGTGCCGTCGCAAGCGAGCTTCTTCGCCGTCACCTCGACCGCTTGCGACCGGATATGGGTGATCGCGGCGTCCATGTCTTCCACCTCCAGGCAGAAGTGGTTGATCTGGTTCGCCTCGCTGTAGCGGGCTTCGGTCTTCTCGAACACCTCGACATGGCTGCGGCCGCCGCAATTGAGATAGAAACCGAAGATCTTGCTGTCGCGCAGGAAGTTGAACTGCGTGTCCATGCCGAGCACATCCCGGTAGAAGCCGCGCGTCGCCTCAAGGTCATGCGCGAAGATGCAGACATGGGCCAGTTGGTTCACCTTGATCACGATTGCTCCTCGCGACTGCCTCGGCGCTATCAGGTCGGCGGCGTGCCGTTCTCGTCCAGCACAGCGCCGGCGAAATAGAGCGAGCCGCCGATGAGGATGCGCGGCGCCGGACCGTCCCAGCTGTCGCGCAGCAGCATAAGCGCATCGGCGACGGAGTTGACCGGCTCGGCCGACAGGCCGGCCTCGGTGGCGCGCAGCGCGAGCTCGTCATTGGGCACCCCGGCATCGCTCTTGCTCACCGGCACCGTGTAGACATGGCGGGCAAGCCCCTTGAAGGCGCTGAAATAGCCGGTCTGGTCCTTGGTGTTGATCATGCCGGCGATAAGGATCAGCGGGCGCGGGTTCTTTTCCTCCTGCTCGGCCAGCGCTTCGGCGATGACGACGCCGGCGCCCGGATTGTGGCCGCCGTCGAGCCAGATCTCGGCGCCCTTTGGGGCAAGCTCAACCAGCCTGCCCTGCGTCAGCTTTTGCATCCGGGCCGGCCACGTGGTGCTGGTCATCGCTTTTTCGGCAGCCCGATGGCTTATCTCGAAGCCGGCGGCCTTGACCGCGCCGATCGCCGCGGCGGCATTGGCGAACTGATGCCGACCGGGCAGGCGCGGCAGCGGCAGGGCCATCAGACCGTCCTCGTCCTGATAGACCATGCGGCCGTTCTCCTCGAAGGCCAGGAAATCCTGACCGTAGACAACGGTCGGGCAATCCAGCCGCTCGGCGGTCTCGATCAGCACCTCCAGCGCGGTCTCGCTTTCCTGCGCGCCGATCACCACCGGGCAGCCGCGCTTCATGATGCCGGCCTTTTCGGCCGCGATCAGCTCAACGCGGTCGCCGAGATAGGCTTCGTGATCCATCGACACCGGCATGATCACCGAGACGGCAGGCCGCGAAATGACATTGGTGGCATCGAAGCGGCCGCCGAGCCCGACCTCGATGATCGCCGCCTCGGCCGGATGCTCGGAAAACAGGATGAAGGTGACGGCGGTGAGGATCTCGAAAACGGTGATCTTCTGGCCTTGATTGGCCTTGGCGACGCGCGCGATGGCCTCGGCAAAGACATCGTCGTCGACCAGCTTGCCGCCGCCCTCGGCGGCCAGCCGGTAGCGCTCGTGCCAGTTTACCAGGTGCGGCGAGGTGTGCACGTGGACGAGATGACCGGCCGCCTCCAGCAGCGCCCGCGAGAAGGCGGCGCAGGAGCCCTTGCCGTTGGTGCCGGCGATGTGGATGACCGGCGGCAGCCGGTCCTGCGGGTTGCCGAGACGCTCGAGCAGGCGGGCGATGCGGTCCAGCGAAAGGTCGAAACCTTTCGGATGAAGCGTCATCAGATGTTCGATTTCACGATCGGCGGCGAGCGTTGTCATGGCGGAATCCTAGAACATTTGCGGCGAAAGAACAGGATCGCCTTCAATGCCTTTCGTTCGTGTGCAATTCCGGACGCAAAACCGCTACGCACTCTTGCTGGAATTGCTCTGGCGCATGAGCCCGTACCGGGATCGGTTTTGGAAAGGGATCATGCGCAAACAGCTACTGCGCAGCGCAGCTGGCGCCATCGCGGTGGGCGGCAAACGGTGTCGCGTCAGGCCTGCGGCCGGGCTTCGGCGTTGACGACCGCCGGCGGCAGGATCTCAGGCTCCAATGGCTTCTCGGCCACTGGGGTCTTGAGCAGCATCTTCAACAATCGTGCGATGGTCGGGCGCATCTCCAGACGCGAGACCACCATGTCGACCATGCCGTGTTCCATCAGATATTCGGCGCGCTGGAAGCCGTCGGGGAGCTTCTCGCGGATCGTCTGCTCGATGACGCGCGGGCCGGCGAAGCCGATCAGCGCGCCGGGCTCGGCGATGTGAACGTCGCCCAGCATGGCATAGGACGCGGTCACGCCGCCGGTGGTGGGGTTGGTCAGCACCACGATATAGGGCAGGCCGGCTTCCTTCAGCCGGTCGACGCCGACCGTGGTGCGCGGCAATTGCATCAGCGAGAGGATGCCCTCCTGCATGCGGGCGCCGCCCGAGGCGGCGAACAGGATCAGCGGCCGCCTGCGCTGCAAAGCGACCTCGAAGGCATGGACGATGGCCTCGCCCGCGGCCATGCCGAGCGAGCCGCCCATGAAGGCGAAGTCCTGCACGGTAACCACCACCGGCAGACCTTCGATGGTGCCGACTGCGTTAAGAATCGCGTCCTCGAGGCTTGTCTTGGCCTTCGCCTCTTTCAGCCGATCGGTGTAGCGCTTCTCATCGCGGAACTTCAGCGGATCCTGCACGACCTTGGGGTTTTCCAGCGTCTCGTATCTGCCGTCGTCGAAGAAGTATTTCAGCCGCTCCTTGGCCGAGATCTTCATATGGTGGCCGGAAGACGGGATGACGAACTGGTTGGATTCGAGGTCCTTGTGGAAGATCATCTCGCCGGTCTCGGGATCCTTGATCCAGAGATTTTCCGGCATGTCGGTGCGCCGGCCGAGCATCGAATTGATCTTCGGTCGAACGTAGTTGGTGATCCAGTTCATCGCTTCGGCTCCTGTCCCGACGAAGAGACGTCCAGCAATTCCAGGAAAAGTGTGCGGCGGTTTTCCGTCCGGAATTGCGTAAAAACAAATAGTCAGACTATTCGGCGGCAGCAAGGCGGGCCGAGCGGACGCCCTGGGCAAGCCCGCTGACCAGCGTGGCGACCGCTTCGGCCGGATCGGCGGTCTTCTCGCCCTTGGGCCCGAGCACATTGGCGACCGCGTTGACAATCGCCGTGCCGACGACGACGCCGTCGGCGGAGGCGCCGATGGTACGCGCCTGCTCGGCGGT
>NZ_RZSR01000448.1:0-4741 GCF_004023265.1 Mesorhizobium sp. M1A.F.Ca.IN.020.06.1.1 | reverse complement strand
CTTCCGCAACCCAGTTGCGGAAGCGCGGATTGTCCCAGGGCAGCTCTTGCTTAATGTTCATGTTTGAACTATTATGTTCATGCTTGAACGAATGGTTGGACCGACACTATGGCATCATTTGGATTGAAGGTCATCCGAGGCGTCTTCGGCGCGGCCGAGCATGTCGCGCCGCGTCTCAGTGGCCGCGCCGCGTTCGAATTGTTCTGCCGCACGGCAAACGTCAAGGCCTTGAGCGATGGCGAGCGCCGCGCGGTCGAGCGCGCTGCAGGCTTCATGGCCGAGGCGCGCCATCACCGGCTGAAGACGAAGGCGGATTGCGTTGCGGTGCATGAGTTCCGGCCGGGGCCGGGCAGGGGCTCCCGCGGTACCGTGCTTGTCATCCATGGCTGGCGCTCGCGCACCGAATATATGCGAACTCTGATCGATGGGTTTCGCGACGCCGGCTACAAGGTGGTCTCGCTTGACCTGCCGGGCCACGGCCATTCGCTCGGCCGACATCTCAACATGGTGACCGCGGTCGACGCCGTGCGAGTCGCAGGCGAATGGTTCGGCCCGTTTGCCGCTGCCGTCGGCCATTCCTTCGGCGGCGCCGTCGCCGCCAATGCGGTTGCCGCTTCGGTGAAAGGCATGCCGCCGCTTGCGGCCGAGAAACTGGTTCTAATCGCGGCGCCGAGCTCGCTGCCGGCGATCTTCGACGATTTCAGCCACCGGCTCAATGTCGGGCCGCGCTCTCGGGTCGCCATGGCGGATCGGGTGAAGCATTTGTCGGGACGGCCGCTCAGCGATTTCACGGGCGACCGCCAGCTCGCCGAGACTCCGGTGCCGACGCTGATCATTCATGCGCCGGACGACCGCGAAGTCCATGCCGATCACGCAAAACGATATGCGGGAGCCGGCGATCATGTGAGCTTGCATTGGGCCGAAGGGCTTGGCCACCGCCGCATCCTTGCCGACAAGGATGTCGTCGCGCGCGCCGTGGGCTTCGTCGCCGAGGAACGGCAACCGGCGCTGCATTGAAAATGACTGCGGGAGACGCCTGCTGGCGTCTTCCGTCCGTAGTTGCGAATGGCTCAGTCGGCCTTCTTCTTCTGCCCTGGCTCGACCGGCAGGCCGGCAGCCTTCCAGGCTGTGTAGCCGCCAAGGATGTGTTTGACCGGGGCGAGACCCATGTCCTGCGCCGTCTTGGTCGCCAGCGCCGACCGCCAGCCGCCGGCGCAGAAGAAGACGAAGGTCTTGCCGGAGGCGAAGAACGGCTTGTGGTAAGGGCTTTCGGGGTCGATCCAGAATTCGAGCATACCGCGCGTCACATGCTTGGCGCCGGGAATCTTGCCGTCGCGCTCGACCTCGCGGGGGTCACGTAGGTCGACGAAGATGGTGCCGTCATCCTCCAGCAGCCCGGCAGCTTCCTCAGGCGAAACCACCTCGATCTCGGCATTCGCCTCGTCGAGAAGTTCGCGATATCCCTTCTTCACTGCGCATCCTCCAGGCCATGGCTCGCGCCCGCCGGAATTTCGATCATAAAGACTGCTGTTTGTCACGGGCCGATGTTTGTCAGGAGGGAAGGTCGGCCATGGTCGCCAAGGCCGCACAGCGCCAACGCCTGATTGTTACCGAGGCGTCTGAAACCGGGAGCCGCCCTGCCGCATTGTGTCTCACACGGATGTGAAACTGTTCTGCAACACGGTCGCGAAAATTTATGGAAGCTTAACGGAATCAGTATGAATCGGTACAGTCGCGCATTACATCCGCCATGCGGAGGGCGGGACCGTCTAGCGGCGCGGAACGGGAAACCGGTTTCAACCGGTGCGGGTGAAGCATGAAAATCCTCGGGAACAAAATGGCCGTCATGCCGATCGCGATCGCGACGGCGCTTGCCTTCGGCCAGCAGCCGGCGAGCGCGCAGGGGCTGTTCGACATGCTGTTCGGCGGCGGCATCCGGCACAATTCCCAAGGAGAATTTCCGCCGCCGCCGAAGCCGCGCAAGGTGCAGCCTGGCACAGGCGGTAGCGTCAGGATCAGCAGCCCGACCTACAATACCTACAGGGCCGACAAGCTTGTGCGCGTCGACTTCAAGTCGCTGCTGCCCGCTCCGCCGCCCGCGACCGCGCAAGATGCTGCCTTTGTGCCCTCCGTAACCGGAAGCGCGTTCCGCGACGCGCTGGCGGGCCTGAGCGATTATGAACTCTTTGCCGAGCCCGATACCGCCAAGGCGCTCATCGCCTACTATTCGGCCAATCCGGATTTCATCTGGGTGACAGGGGATGCACCCAACAGCAGGGCGCAGGATGCCGTGCGGGTGCTTGGCGGAGCGGCGAGCTATGGCCTGACGCCTGCCGATTATTCCGTCGATGTTCCTGCGGCGGCCACGAATGCCGCCTTGCCCGAAGCGCGGACCAAGGAACTGGTTCGCTTCGAGATGGCGCTATCGGCGCGCGTGCTGCGCTACGCCCATGACGCCCAGAGCGGCCGAGTCGATCCGAACCGCATGACCGGCTATTACGATTTTCCGGGCAAGCCGCTCGATCTCGAAGGCGTGCTGAAGACGCTGGCGCACACGCGAGAGGTGCGCACCTATCTCGAATCGCGGCACCCGCAGAACCCTGAATATCAGGCGCTGCGCGTCGAGTTGGAGTCGCTCCAGGCAAGCGAGGAGAACGAGATCGTCGTCGATCCGAAGCTGCTCCTGAAGCCCGGTGAAAGCAGCCCGGAACTGCCCAAGCTTTTGACTTTGATCGCGCGCAACCTCGATGACGAGATGGGCGGTGACTTTGGCGAGACCCTCGCCCGGCTCGGCAAGAGCGAGGTTTACGATCCTGAACTGGTGCCAGTGATCAAGGCGGTGCAGAAGCGGGCCGGCATGAAGGGCGACGGCGTCATCGGCCCGCGTACCGTCGCCTCGCTCGCCGGAACGTCCAAGGCCGACAAGGTCGAGAAGGTCATGGCGGCGCTTGAAGAGCTGCGCTGGCTCCCCTCCGATCTTGGCAGCCCGCGCGTCTTCATCAACCAGCCGGCCTTCACCGCAAGCTACATCGACAACGGCGAGGAGAAGCTGAAGACCCGCGTGGTCATCGGCAAGGTCACCAACCAGACCGCATTTTTCTACAACCAGATCAAGCAGGTCGACTTCCACCCCTATTGGGGCGTGCCGCAGTCGATCATCGTCAACGAGATGCTGCCGAGGCTGCGCAGCGATCCGGGCTATCTGGACCGCGCCGGCTATGAGGTGACGGATTCCAGCGGCAGGCGAGTTCCCTCTGCGGCGGTGGACTGGGGCGCCTACGGTGCCAAAATCCCGTTCAGCGTGCGCCAGCAGCCGAGCGAGGCCAATGCGCTTGGCGAGTTGAAGATCCTCTTCCCCAACAAGCACGCCATCTACATGCACGACACGCCGCAGAAGTCGTTCTTCGGGCGCGACATGCGCGCGCTGAGCCATGGCTGCATACGCCTGCAGGATCCGCGCGGCATGGCGGCCGCTGTGCTCGGCACGTCGGTCGACGACATCGCCGAGAAGCTGAAGCATGGTCATTCGACCGAGAATGTCACGCGCGTCATCCCGGTCTATGTCGCCTATTTCACCGCTTGGCCGGACATGTCCGGCAAGGTCGAATATTTCGACGACGTCTACGATCGCGATTCGAAGCTGATGCAGGCGCTGGATGCGACCGAAGCGGTGCGCGCACCGTCAACCTAAGCGCTCGATGAGCGGCCGCCTGAAACCGGCATCACGTCCGGCAATGAGCCAATAAACGAAACCGGCCACCAGCCCGGCCGCGACGATGATGCCAAGGTCGGCCCAGCGTTCCGGATCGTGCGGCGCGCCCGGCGAGAGCAGCATGAAACCGGCGGCCGCAACCACGCCGCCGAACAGCATATGCAGCCAGAAGCTCCGCAACGAGAAGACCTCGGCAATAAGCGCAAAGATCAGAGTCTGCATGCCGGTCGCCACGATCGTCAGGAAATAGACGAACATGCCAAGCGGCGGCACGACCATCACGGCGACGGGTGTGAACTGCATCAGCTCGAAATAGCTTGGGGCGGCAGCGAGCTCAGCGCTGCATAGATCGCGACCAACGCGACCAATCCGACGAGCACCGCGATCAGATAGCCGGCGAGCACCATCAGGATGCGCTTTAGAACGTAGCCAACCATTCCCATGCACCCCCGTGCCCGCAATCATGGCGCGCAGTCAGCCATCAAACGTGGATCGACGCAAGTCTCGGATAGGGAGGCGCCGGCCCAGCTGCGGGGGGCCGTATCAGGCGTTACTTCGGTTCGCCGGTGACCGGATCGTAGGTGATTTCGACCTTGGCCTTGTCGGTCGTGTAATAGGTAACGGTATAGCCGTCGCTGCTCCAGCCGACCTCCTTGATATATTGGAAGTCGCTCCGCTTCTCGACCTTGGTCAGGATTTCCGAGAGCTTCTTGGCATTTTGCGGCGGCAGCGCTTGCGCTTCGGCCGCGAAAGCCGACCCGCCGACAAGGAAAAACGCGATACCGCTTGCCAAAAGAACACCGCGCATGACTGCCCTCAATCTCTCGTGGTGGCATGAACGCGCTGACAACTCGAATCCGGGCCCGTTGGTTCCGCCAACGGGCCGCAACGCCTTGCTCCACAGTTGGTCCGTCACGGCCGGCGCGACTTCTATTCGCGAAAGCTTAAATAAGTAAAACGGCGTGAATCCAACAAGTAAGGAGGCTTCTGCAACATCGGACTTCAGGTAACGAACGACTAACCATGGCT
>NZ_RZSR01000447.1:0-4758 GCF_004023265.1 Mesorhizobium sp. M1A.F.Ca.IN.020.06.1.1 | reverse complement strand
ACCTCGGCTTCTTCGTCCGAATTCTCATCCGTCTTGCCGCCGAAGCGCGCCGCTTCGAGCTCGGCGACGGTGACGAAATCGTCCGCCGTGAACGGCTCGACCTCGACGCGGCGCAACTCGGAGATGTGGCCGAAGCAGCCCAAATCGCGACCCATGTCGCGCGCCAGCGAGCGCACATAGGTGCCCTTGCCGCACTCGACCTCGAAGACGGTTCTATCGACACCATGCTCGACGATGTCCAAACGGCCGATTTCGATCTCGCGGGCGGGAATGTCGACCGTCCCGCCGTCGCGGGCAAGATCGTAGGCGCGCTCGCCGGCAATCTTGACGGCAGAAAATTGCGGCGGCGTCTGCATGATGACGCCGGTGTATTTCGGCAGCAGCGCCCGCACCTCGGCCTCGGCCGGGCGGCGGTCCGAGCTGTTCGTCACCGGCCCTTCGAGGTCGTCCGTCGACCGCTCCTCGCCCCAGGCGACGGTGAAGCGGTAGACCTTGGCGCCATCCTGCACGTAAGGCACGGTCTTGGTCGCCTCGCCGAGCGCGATCGGCAGCATGCCGGAAGCCAACGGGTCGAGCGTGCCGGCATGGCCGGCCTTCTCCGCTTGGAACAGCCATTTGATCTTGGAGACGGCTTCGGTCGAGCCCATGCCGACCGGCTTGTCCAGCACCACCCAGCCGGAGACCGGCCGGCCCTTCTTCTTGCCGCGGCGCGCCACCTATTCCTCGTCCTTGTCGTTGTTTTTATTCTGGTGGTCGAGATCGCGCGCGACCTCGGGCGATTTCAGCAATTCGTTGATCCTGGCGAAATTGTCGAAAGACGTATCGAGCCGGAAGCGAAACTCGGGCATGTACTTCATCTGCCTGAGCGCGCCCGAGACGCGGCCGCGAATGAACTTCGCATGTCTGTTGAGCGCCCCGACCACGGCGTCGGCGTCGCCGGCCCCAAGCGGCGAGATGAAAGCAGTGGCGATCTTGAGGTCGGGCGACATGCGTACTTCCGAGACCGAGACGACGCTGTTCTCGATCACCGGGTCGACGATTTCGCCGCGCTGCAGGGTCTCGGATAGGGCGTGACGCACCTGCTCGCCGACGCGCAGCATGCGCTGGGACGGGCCTGATGTTGTCGAACGGGACATTTTTCTTCAGTCCTGAAATCGTGAAGCGCGGGATGGGACCGCGCCACATGTCTCAACTACGAAACAAGGATCTCGGGCGGCAGCCTTGCGGCCGCCGCCCGGTGAATTCCGGCAAGTATATCCGAAATTAGAGCGTCCGGCTCACCATCTCGACGCGGAAGCACTCGATGACGTCGCCGACGCGCATGTCCTCGTAGTTCTGGAAGGCCATGCCGCATTCCTGACCGCCCGGCACTTCCGAAACCTCGTCCTTGAAGCGCTTCAGCGTCTTCAGCGTGCCTTCGTGGACGACGACGTTGTCGCGGATCAGGCGCACGCCCGCGCCACGCTCGACCTTGCCTTCGGTGACGCGGCAGCCGGCGATCTTGCCGACCTTCGAGATGTCGAAGATCTCGAGGATCTCGGCATTGCCGATGAAGGTCTCGCGCCGCTCGGGCGAGAGCATGCCGGAAAGAGCTGCCTTCACGTCATCGACGAGGTTGTAGATGATCGAATAGTAGCGGATCTCGATGCCGGCAGCGGCAGCAGCCGTGCGCGCCTGCGCATTGGCGCGGACGTTGAAGCCGATGATCGCAGCGCCCGAGGTCTCGGCAAGCGAGACGTCGGTCTCGGTGATGCCGCCGGCGCCCGAATGAACGATCCGTACCCTGACCTCGTCGTTGCCGAGCTTTTCGAGCGCAGCGTTGATCGCTTCGATCGAGCCCTGCACGTCGCCCTTGATGACCAGCGGAAACTCCTTCAGCCCGCTCGCTTGCAACTGCGACATCATCTGCTCGAGCGAGCCGCGCTGGCCGGCATGCTTGGCCACCGCCTTCTCGCGCGCCAGGCGCTGGCGATACTCGGTGATCTCACGCGCACGCGCCTCGTTGTTGACGACCGCGAAGCGGTCGCCTGCCTGCGGCGTGCCCTGGAGGCCGAGCACCTCGACCGGCATTGCCGGCGGCGCTTCCGGCACATGCTCGCCGCGATCGTTGACCAGCGCGCGGACACGGCCCCATTCGTTGCCGGCGACGATGATGTCGCCGGGCATCAGCGTGCCGGTCTGCACCAGCACGGTGGCGACCGGACCGCGGCCCTTGTCCAGCTGCGCCTCGATGACCGCGCCTTCGGCGGTGCGGTCGGGATTGGCCTTGAGGTCGAGGACTTCGGCTTGCAGCAGAATCGCTTCCAGCAGCTTGTCGAGATTGGTGCCCTTGGTCGCCGAAACCTCGACGTCCAGCACCTCACCGCCCATCGATTCCACGAACACTTCGTGGCGCAGCAGTTCAGTGCGCACCTTCTGCGGGTCGGCGTCGCGCTTGTCGATCTTGTTGATCGCCACGATGATCGGCACGCCGGCCGCCTTGGCGTGATTGATCGATTCGATCGTCTGCGGCATGACGCTGTCGTCGGCCGCCACCACCAGCACGGCGATGTCGGTCACCTGGGCGCCGCGAGCGCGCATCGCCGTGAAGGCGGCGTGGCCGGGCGTGTCGATGAAGGTGATCTTCTGACCGTTCTTCTCGATCTGGTAGGCGCCGATATGCTGGGTGATGCCGCCGGCCTCGCCGGAGACGACATTGGCGTTGCGGATGGCGTCGAGCAGCGAGGTCTTGCCGTGGTCGACATGGCCCATGATGGTCACCACGGGCGGACGCGACACCAGGTCTTCCGGACGGTCGGCGATGTTGAACAGGCCTTCCTCGATGTCGGACTCGGCGACGCGGCGGACCGTATGGCCGAATTCGGAAGCGACCAGCTCGGCCGTATCGGCGTCGATGACGTCGCCCGGCTTCAAGATCTGGCCCTGCTTCATGAAGAACTTGACCACGTCCACGGCGCGCTCGGACATGCGCTGCGCCAGTTCCTGGATGGTGATGGTTTCGGGCAGGATCACTTCGCGCATGACTTTCTCGCGCGGCTCGTTGTGCATCGCGCGCTTGAATTTTTCCTGGCGGCGGCGCATCGACGACAGCGAGCGGCCGCGCGCATCTTCATCCGACAGCGCGGTGTTCAGCGTCAGCTTGCCGCGGCGACGGTCTTCCTCGCCCTTGGTCGGCTTGGCCGGCCGCGCGACTTCCGGCGTGACCAGACGGCGCACAGGCGCTCCGGCGCCGGCACCACCAGGGCGCCGCGGCTTGACCTCCTCTTCCTCATCGGCCGTGGCCAGTTCGGCGGCTTGCGGGGCGCGGCGGCGCGCTTCTTCCTCGGCGCGGCGGCGGGACTCGGCCTCGGTTTGCAGACGTGCCTCTTCCTCGGCCTGACGGCGGGCGGACTCCTCACGCTCGCGCTTGCGGCGCTCTTCCTCCTCGGCGCGGCGCTTGGCCTCTTCCTGGGCGCGCTGACGATCCTCGATCTCACGCGCCTTGGAGCCTTCGAGCGCCCTGCGGCGCGCTTCCATCTCGCCGCGCGACAATTCGTTCAGCACCATGCCGGAGCGTTCCGGCTGCGGCGGCGCCTTCGGCGCTTCCTGCACGGCAGGCGCGGGTGCCGCGGCTGCGGGCTTCGGGGTGAAGACGGACGGCGCCACCGGCTCCGGCTTGTCGCCGGGCAGCGAGAACTTGCGCTTCTTGGTCTCGACCACGACCGACTTGGTGCGTCCGTGCGAGAAATTCTGGCGCACGGTGCCCTGCTCGAGGCCAGGGCGCTTCAGCGTCAAGGTCTTCTTCGGCGTAACGCTCAACGTCTTGTCGTCGCCCGATTTCGTATCGCTCATTCCATATCCTCTGCGGCATCATCATCGTCAGCAACGGCCGCAAGCATTGCCAAATCGTCCGGGGTTCCGCCCCGATAACGGTCGAGCGCAACCATGCGCTTCTCAACCGCCTTACCCGCATCCTGCGCGAGGACGGCAGCATGTATCACATTTGTACCCCCCAATGCCAAGCTCAACTCGGCTTCGGGGAAAAGTTTGTAGGCCGGTGTAGCGGGGCCGCCGAGATGAACGGTTGCCCGCCGCGCCTGACTGATCTTGCGCACGCCGTCGTCCGAGGCTTCCCTCGCGTGCAGCACGAAGAGCGCCTGCCCGTCGCGCACGGCAGCCTCTACCTTGGCGGCGCCCAGTACGACCGCTCCGGCCTTGCGAGCAAGACCCAACATGCCCAGGGCGGATCTGGAAAGCAGCCCGTCGACCATGTCGCCGAGTTCGGCTGGAACGGTGACCTGCGCCTTGAAAGCGCGGGCAAACAGGTTCTTCGCCGCTGCCTTGTCGATATGTAGGCGATCGGCGGTGACCCAGCAACCGCGGCCGGGCAGATTTCGCTTGATGTCCGGAACGACGGCCGAATCCGGGCCGACGACGAAGCGGATCAGTTCATCCGCTTCGGCCTGCCTGCGCGTGACGATGCAAGTGCGATCGTTCATGTCGTCCACGGGTTTTGCGATTGGTGGTCACCTCACGCACCGACGGTTTCACCGGGCGCTTCCTCAGCGGCCAGTTCTTCCTCGGAAATCCAGCCGGCCTTCTTGCGAGCGGTCAGCACCATCTGCTCCGCATCGGCGCGCGAGACGCCGTGATCGGCGAGCACACCGGGATAGACCTTGGTCTCGCCGTCCTTGCGTTCCTTCCAGCCGATCAGGTCGTCGGCGGCATAGCCGGCGAAGTCCTCGATCGTCTTCACGCCGTCCTCGCCGAGGGTCACCA
>NZ_RZSR01000446.1:0-4768 GCF_004023265.1 Mesorhizobium sp. M1A.F.Ca.IN.020.06.1.1 | reverse complement strand
ATGTAAGTGACAACGCCGAGCACGCCCTTGGCCGCGGCGACGCGTTTTGCCAGACGCTCGAACCAGGCCTTGTCGCGCACGCCTTCGATGCCAAGCAGACAGGCGGCCTGCAGCTCGATCCGGCCTCGCCATTTTTCCCGCATCGTCTCGAACACCGGCCAGGAAATTTCCTCCTGCGGCGCCACGCTGTCGAGATGCGTGCGCAAGGCCCTGGTACCGTGCGCGTAAGCTGAGCGCAGCGAGAAATCCATGCGCCTCGCCACGTCCTCCGCGCTCCAGCGAGCGGTGCGATCGGCGGCAGTTGCGTTGAGCGCGCCTATGAAGGTGCCGTCGGGATTTGGCTTGCGCGGCCAGATATGGCCCTTGTCGATATGCGTATGGCAGTCGACGAAGCAGGGCAGCACGATGCGGCCGCCAAGGTCGATTGCGTCGAATGGCGGCTCGGCTTTGCCGTGCGCAATGATGCTAGCAATCTTGCCGTCGGCGACGGCAATGTCGGCGAGCGCAAAACCATCGGCATCGAAGCTTGCGGCAAGACCGGGCGTCAGCGATTGATGAACGCGGACGTTGGCGAGTTGGTAACGACCAGAGGCTGGGATCAACATTCAGGCACCCTAGCGCTCCTGCTTCAGCGCGCTCTCGTGCCAGCGGCGCAGGATGAGATGCGACACCAGCGACAGCACGAGGAAGATCAGGATGCCGGTGAGCGAGATCAGGATCAGCGCCGCGAACAGCCTGGGAGCATTGAGCCGGTAGCCCGCCTCGATGATGCGCGAGGCAAGCCCGGACGATTGCCCCTGCGCGCCGGCGACGAACTCGGCCACCACGGCGCCGATCAGCGACAGGCCGCCGGCGATCTTCAGCCCACCGAGGAAATAGGGCATCGCCGCCGGCAGGCGCAGATAGCGCAATTGCTGCCAGCGGGTCGCGCCGTTGAGCTTGAACAAATCGCCCAGGTTGCGGTCGACCGAGTTCAGCCCGAGCGTGGTGTTGGAGAGGATCGGGAAGAAGGCGACGATCCAGGCACAGAGCAGGAGTTTGGTCGTCTGGTTGTTGATGTAGATGTTGATCAGCGGGAAGATCGCCACGATCGGCGTCACCTGCAGCACGATGGCGAAGGGGAAGAACGACATCTCCACCCATTTCGACTGCGCGAACAGCACCGCCAGCCCGACGCCGCCGATGACGGCAAGCAGCAGGCTGAGGAAGGTGATCCTGAGCGTCACCAGCAGCGAAGAGAACAACAGCCCGGCATCGTCATGCAGCGTCTGCAGGACCACGCCCGGGCGCGGCAGGATGTATTGCGGGATCCCGTTCCAGACGCAGATGCGATCCCACAGCCAGATCGCAAGCACCATGATCGCCAGCGGCAGTACCCATTTGCCGATCCGCTCCAGCCGCTCCTGGCGGACGCGGCGCGCCTCTTCCGGGTCGAGCTTCAGGGCATTGTTTTCAATGGCCGTCATGATGAGGTCCGGCGGTTGAGTTGATGGCATTGACCAGCACGTCCGAGGCCTGCCGGCAGAGCGCCGCATAGTCGGGCGAAGTCCGGAATGCCTCGTCGCGCGGATAAGGCGCTTCGATTGCAAGCTCGCCGTGGACGCGGCCCGGTCGTGCCGCCATGACGACGACACGACTGGACAGGAACACGCTTTCGAAGACGCTATGGGTGACGAAGACGACGGTAAACCGCTCGTCCTGCCAAAGCTCGAGAAGATCGTTGTTGAGCTTGAAGCGGGTAATCTCGTCAAGCGCCGCGAAGGGCTCGTCCATCAGAAGAATGCGCGGCTTGGTCACCATAGCCCGTGCGATCGAGACACGCATCTTCATGCCGCCGGAAAGCTCGCGCGGCACGGCATTCTCGAAACCGGTGAGGTGCACGCGCGACAGCATTTCCATCACCGCGGGCTTGGCCTCCGCGCGCGATACGCCTTTCAGCCTGAGCGGCAGCCAGACATTGTCGAAGACGCTGGCCCATGGCAGCAGCGTCGGCTCCTGGAAGACGAAGCCGATATTCGAGCGGTCGATCGAGCCGCGCCAGTCGAGCTGACCGGAGGTCGGCGTCGACAGGCCGGCAATCAACCTGAGCGCCGTCGACTTGCCGCAGCCCGAGGGCCCGAGCAGGCTTAGGAAATCGCCTTCGCGGATCGCCAGGTCGACCTTGCTCAGCGCCGTGACGCCGTTGGAAAAGACCTTGCCGACATTGCGTAAGGAAAGCAGCATCGGGCTCTCACCCGATGCCGTTGCCTGCGCCACTTTCTCCTGGATCATCTCAGGCAGGCCGCCTTACTTCTTCAGCTCCCGCCCGACCCCCTTGTTGATGAAGGCGAGCGTATAGGCCTTCTTGATGTCGATGCCCGGCTGCGCGACCTTGGCCTTGACCATCTTGTCGTAGAAGCTCTGGATGCGCGCTTCGGTCATGCCGCCGATACCGAGCTTTTCCGTATCGCCGGAATCGACAATGCCGAACTTCTTCAGCTGTTCGATCGAGAAGGCGATCTGCTCATCCGTCATGTCCGGATTGTCCTTCTTGATCATCTCGTTGGCGGCCTTGTTGTCGCCGTAGAGGTAGTTGTACCAGCCCTTGGCCGAGCCATCGACGAAGCACTGCACCACCTCCGGCCGCTTGTCGATGGTGTCCTGCATCACCTCGATGGTCGTGGCATAAGTATCCCAGCCATTGTCGGC
Organism: Mesorhizobium sp. M1A.F.Ca.IN.020.06.1.1; assembly: GCF_004023265.1. Classification (NCBI taxonomy): domain Bacteria; kingdom Pseudomonadati; phylum Pseudomonadota; class Alphaproteobacteria; order Hyphomicrobiales; family Phyllobacteriaceae; genus Mesorhizobium; species Mesorhizobium sp. M1A.F.Ca.IN.020.06.1.1. Next base: position 2,080 of record NZ_RZSR01000446.1, on the reverse strand, counting down.
GAGCAGGAACTGGTTCGGCACGAAGCCGCCCTGTTTCTGCACCGCGTAGGGCTCCGACGTGACATAGCCCTGCTGGATCGACTTCTTGTTGGCGATGAAGGGCGCCGGATTGAAGGTGTATGGCACGCGCTTGGCGGCATCGAAGCCGAGATCGGTCACCATCCACTGGAAGAAGGTCTGTGCGCCCTCGTCGCCGAGGATATACTGGTCGGCGTTCTTCAGGTCCTCCCACTTGTCCAGCCCTTCGCCCGGATGGGACATAATGACCTGCGGGTCCTTCTGGAAGTCGGCGGCGACGACGCGCATCGGAATCCCCTGCTGCACGGCGTCGAAGGCCGAGAGCAGGTTGCCGCCCATGTAGAAATCGATCTTGCCGGCCAGCAGCATCGGCCGGCCGCTGACCTGCGGGCCGCCCTGCATGATGGTGACGTCGAGGCCGCAGGCGGCGTAGGTTCCGTCGGCGATCGCCTGGTAGTAGCCGCCATGTTCCGGCTCGGCCAGCCAGTTGGTGCCAAAGGTGACCTTCTCGTTGGCCGCAGCGCCCAGCGTGCTGGCAGCAAGCAGCGCGATCGCACCCGCCAGGATTTTTTCTTTTCCGTACATAAACATCACCCTCTCTTGGCTCCGGCGCGCTGCGCGCTGGGCTCCACTCCATTGGTTCAAGAAGCAAGACACATGCCACCGCCTTGGGCCGCCTGCTTGCGCGGCAGTCATTGCCGAGACCGGACGGGTCATGCTGTACAAATGGCATCGTGCCCATTTTTTGGACGCCTGTCCATAATCGCCCGGGCGGCATGCACCGCATCTTGAAGCTTTCATGAATCCGGCCTTAGTCTGCCTGCCGACAGGAGAATGCCATGCTCAATTATCTCGCCCCCAAGTCGATCAAGCCGCCCTTTGCCCGTTATAGCCATGGCGTTGAAATTCCAGCGGGAAAGCGCCTTGTGCTATGTTCGGGTCAGTTGGGCATCGCGCCGGATGACGCCGTCCCGGAGGATGCCGGCGCGCAGACCGAGCTTTGCTTCAAGAATATTGCCGCAATCTTAAGCGAAGCCGGGCTGACGCTGAACGATGTCGTGCGCATCAACGCCTTCGTCACCGATCGCGCGCATCTGCAGGCCTATATGGACGTTCGCAATCGCCTGTTTTCCGATCCGGCGCCCGCTTCGACGCTGATGATCGTTTCAGGTTTTGCCCGCCCGGAATTCAAGGTTGAGGTGGAGGTTCTGGCAGCAGGCTAGCTGTTGCCCGGAATGCCCAGGCGCTTTAGACCTTCGGGCCGAACAGCAGACCATCGGGAGACGACAGTGACGACAAGACGTGTGTGGTGGGGCGACTATCGGACGACCGAATACGCCTCGATCGACGCGGAAGCGACGATTGCCGTTCTGCCGGTGGCCGCGGTCGAGCAGCATGGCCCTCACCTTCCCGTCTCGACCGACACCTCGATCATGATGGGCATGCTGGAGACGGTGATTGCGCGCCTGCCCGAGGACATCGACATCCGCCTCCTGCCGGTGCAGGCGGTGGGCAAGTCGAACGAGCATCTGCATGCGCCGGGAACGCTCACCTTGCCGGCCACCACCCTGGTCGACGCCTGGACGGAGCTTGGCCTCTCGGTCGCCCGCGCCGGGGTCAGAAAGTTGATCGTCGTCAACTCGCATGGCGGCAACGAGGAGATCATGGGCATTGTCACGCGCGAATTGCGCGTGCGCGCAAAGATGCTGGCGGTGAAGACGAGCTGGCAGCGCTTCGGCCGTCCCTCCGGCATGTATACCGAGCTCGAGGACCGTCACGGCATCCATGGCGGCGATGTCGAGACCTCGCTGATGCTGCATTTCCGGCCAGATCTCGTCGATATGGGCAAGGCCGACAATTTCGTCTCCAATGTCGGTCGCGCCGAAAAGGAATTCGCCCTGCTGCGGCACACCGGAACGCACGCCTTCGCCTGGATCGCCAGCGACCTCAATCCGAACGGCGTGGTCGGCGACGCCAGCATCGCCACCGCCGAAAAAGGCCGGCTCACGGCCGAGCATCAGGCCGATGGCTTCATCAGCCTGGCCAGGGATGTGCGTAAGGC
>NZ_RZSR01000445.1:0-4768 GCF_004023265.1 Mesorhizobium sp. M1A.F.Ca.IN.020.06.1.1 | reverse complement strand
GGTCTGCGCGGCGATGCTTGGCGCCAAGGGCGCCAAGGTGCTCGTGCTCGAACGCAACGACCGCATCGGCGGCTGCATGCGCACCGATGAGATCACGGCGCCCGGCTTCGTCCATGACGTGATGGCGACGACCTTCGTCCTGTTCATCACCTCGCCGGCCTATGCCGCGCTCGGCAAGGATCTTGCGCGGCACGGCCTGGAATTCTGTCACACGACCACACCCACCGGCGTGCTTCGGCCCGATGGCAGCCATGCCGTGCTCACCACCGACCGGGCCGCCAATATCGCGGCGCTGAACGCATTTGCCTCCGGCGATGGCGACCGTCATGGAGGCGATGTCGGCGACATCGAACGCAATGCCGGACTGCTCTTCGGCCTGCTCGGTGGCACGCTCTGGTCCTATCCAACGACGAAGCTCATGGCCGGCGAGGCGTGGCGGCGCGGACCGCGCCAGCTTGCCGCCGTCCTGGGCGAGGCGCTGGTGCCGGCGCGGGGCTGGCTGGAGACCGCGTACAAGTCCGACACCGTCCGCGCGCTCTGGGCGCCCTGGGTGCTGCATGCCGGGCTTGGGCCGGAAGACGCCTTCTCCGGCCAGATCGCCAAGGTCATCGCCTTCGCGCTGGAGGCGGCCGGCGCACCGATCGTCAAGGGCGGGGCGAAGACCCTGCTCGCCGCCTTCGAGGCATTGATCAAGGAGCGCGGCGGCGAAGTCCGCGTCAACGCCGACGTCGCCTCGATCGTCCAGGCCGGCGGCCGTGCCACCGGCGTCCGGCTCGCCTCCGGCGAGACGCTGACGGCGGCAAAGGGCATCATCTGCTCGCTCACGCCGACGCAGCTCTATGGCCGTCTGCTCGGCAACGATTCGCCCGACGCAGCAACCAAGGCCACGCAGTCCTACCGCTACGGCAAGGGCAACTTCCAGCTCCACTACGCGCTGAACAAGCCGCCGGCCTGGCGCGGCGAGGGCCTCGACAAGGTGGCGCTGCTGCATCTGACGCCGGGACTCGATGGTGTGTCGAAAGCCTGCAACGAAGCGGTGCGCGGCCTGTTGCCGGAAGTGCCGACGATCTGCGTCGGCCAGCCCCACGCGCTCGATCCGTCGCGCTGTCCGCCGGGCAAGGCAATCCTGTGGCTGCAGCTTCCGGAAGCGCCGCGCCACATCAAGGGCGATGCCGCCGGCAAGCTCGAGGCCCCAGCCGATGGCCGCTGGAGCGAGGCGCTGCGCGAGGCCTACGCCGACCGCGTCGAGGCGATCCTCGCTCATCACATCGATGGTTTTCGCGACACCATCATCGCGCGCCGCGCCTATTCGCCTGCCGATCTGGAAGCGATGAACATCAATCTGATCGGCGGCGATCCCTATGGCGGCTCGTCCACCATCGACCAGTCCTTCTTGTGGCGGCCGTTCAAGGCCAGCCGCAATCACGAGACCGGCATTAAGGGCCTCTACCATATCGGCGCGTCGACGCACCCGGGCGCGGGGCTCGGCGGCGGCTCCGGCTTCCTGCTGGCGGAGAGGCTCTGATGGAACAGAAGCTTCCGGAAAAGCGCCAGCGCATCTCGACCCTCGGCCAGATCGGCCTGCAGCAATTCGCGCCCTATTTGATGAACCGCATCATGGGCCGCTACAACGCCACCCTGCGAGAAGACTTTCGCAAGCAGGGCCTGACCATTCCGCAGGTGCGCACGTTGGCCGTGCTCTCGGTCACCGACGGCATCACCGTCAACGACCTCTCGGTCTATACGGTGATCGAGCAATCGACCTTGAGTCGCACGCTCGACGCGCTGGAAGGCCAGGGCCTCGTGCGGCGCGAGCAGGGCGTCGCCGACAGCCGCTTCCGCCATGTGTTCCTGACCGATGACGGCCGGGCGCTTTTCACCCGCGCCTGGCCGGCCATGCATGATGCCTTCGAAGCGATGTTCGACGGCGTCGACGATGCCGAATATGCCGCGCTGATCGCAATCCTGCAGAAGATGCTGAAGAACATCCGCAAGCACGACATTTGAGTTTGACGTACGCGCCGCCGTCCAACGGCGGTAACGGAAGGAGTCAGAGATGGCCGAACGGTCTTTTGCCAAGGAAGTCGAAAAGCTGAGGCTTGGCGCCGGCCAGGAATTCGCGGGCGAGGGCATCCTCGCCATCACCAAGGCGCTGCTGCAATGCGGCGTCGGCTATGTCGGCGGCTACCAGGGCGCGCCGATCAGCCATCTGATGGATGTGCTCGCCGACGCGCAGGACATTCTGGGCGAGCTCGGGGTGCACTTCGAGGCGAGCGCCTCGGAAGCAACCGCCACCGCCATGCTGGCCGCATCCGTGCACTACCCGATCCGCGGTGCCGCCACCTTCAAGTCGACAGTGGGCACCAATGTCGCCTCGGACGCTTTGGCGAACCTCGCCTCGGGCGGCGTCACCGGCGGCGCGCTGATCATCGTCGGCGAGGACTATGGCGAGGGCTCCTCCATCATGCAGGAGCGCAGCCACGCCTTCGCGATGAAGAGCCAGGTCTGGCTGCTCGATCCGCGCCCGAACCTGCCCTCGATCGTCAAGGCGGTCGAGGATGGCTTCGAGCTGTCGGAGGCCTCCAACACGCCGGTCATGCTGCAGGTGCGCATCCGCGGCTGCCACGTCCATGGCCACTTCATCGCCAAGGACAACAAGCGGCCGCCTATGTCGGTTGCCGATGCGCTGTCGGCCCCGCGTCGCGACACCGGCCGCATCGTGCTGCCGCCTGCCTCCTTCCTGCACGAGAAGGAGAAGGTCGCCAAGCGCTGGCCGGCGGCCGTCGATTTCATCAAGAGCCGCAAGATCAACGAGGTCTTTGGGCCGGACAATGGCTCGATCGGCATCGTCATGCAGGGCGGCATGTACAATTCGGTCGTCCGCGCGCTGCAGCGGCTCGGCCTTGCCGACACCTATGGCGACACCGACGTGCCGCTTTATGTGCTGAACGCCGTCTATCCGCTCGTCGATGACGAGTTCCTTTCCTTCTGCGAGGGCAAACAGGCGGTGCTGGTCGTCGAAGAAGGCCAGCCCAACTATATCGAGCAGGCCTTTGCCGCGATGCTGCACAAGGCCGGGCGCGGCACCAAGCTGGTCGGCAAGGAGCATCTGCCAATGGCTGGCGAATATACCGGGCAGGTGATGCTGGACGGCATTGGCTCCTTCCTGCGCGCCTATGCTCCGCATCTGCTGCCCGGCGAGGTTCGTGCGCCGAACAAGCTGGGCGAGGGCGTCGACACGGCCGATCTCATCAATGTCGTTCCCGGCCGCCCGCCGGGCTTCTGCATCGGCTGTCCGGAGCGGCCGATCTTCGCTGCGACCAAGCTGGTCGAGCAGGAGCTTGGCAAGCACCACATTGCTTCCGACATCGGCTGCCACCTGTTCTCGATCATGCCGCCCTTCGAGCTCGGCGCCACCACCATGGGCTACGGCCTCGGGCCGGCCTCGGCTTCCGCCTTCAATTCGCCGGAAGCGAAACGCCGGTCGATCTCCTTCGTCGGCGACGGCGGCTTCTGGCATAACGGTCTCACCTCCTCGATCGGCAACGCCGTCTTCAACAAGAATGACGGCGTCATCGTCATCGTCGACAATTTTTACTCGGCCGCCACCGGCGGCCAGGACATCCTGTCCTCGCGCGCCTCGAACCGCACCAAGTCCACAAAACATCCGATCACCGAAGCGGTGAAAGGCATGGGCGTCAAATGGCTGCGCCACATCGACCGCACCTATGACGTCGGCAAGATGCGCGACACGCTGCGCGAGGCGCTAACCACCGAGGAGAAGGGGCCGAAGGTCATCGTCGCCTCGTCCGAATGCATGCTGAACCGCCAGCGCCGCGAGAGGCCGCTGGTCGACAAGGCGGTCAAGGGCGGCGAGCGGGTCGTCAAGCCGAAATTCGGCGTCGACGAGGACGTCTGCACCGGCGACCACGCCTGCATGCGGCTCTCCGGCTGCCCGTCGCTCTCGGTGAAGTCGCTCGACGATCCGCTGCGCGACGATCCGGTCGCCTCGATCGACCAGAACTGTGTCGGCTGCGGCAATTGCGGCGAGGTGGCGGATGCGGCCGTGCTCTGCCCCTCCTTCTACCGCGCCGATGTCGTGCACAATCCGAGCCGCTGGGACCGTTTCCTGGAAAGCGCTCGCCGCGCAGTGATCGGCCGGTTGCAGCGCCGCCGCGAGAGTCGCCGTTTGATGTTCGCCGATGCTTGAGCAGGTTTCACCGCTGAACCCGAAGCCGGGCGCCTCTGATCACGAGCGGGTGATAAAACTCGCCGTGCTTGCCGTCGGCGGCCAGGGCGGCGGCGTGCTCGCCGATTGGATCACCGATGTCGCCGAGCGCAGCGGCTACATTGCGCAATCGACGTCGGTGGCGGGAGTCGCCCAGCGCACGGGGGCCACGATCTATTACATCGAGATGGCCCGCGACACCGGCCGGTTGCCGGTCTTCGCGCTGTCGCCATCGCAGGGCGACGTCGACATCTTGATCGCCGCCGAGCTGATGGAAGCCGGCCGCGCCATCATCCGCGGTTTCGTCACGCCCGAGCGCACGACGCTGATCGCCTCCTCGCATCGCATCGCCGCCGTCTCGGAAAAGATCGAGCCGGGCGACGGCCGCGCCTCGTCGGAAAAGGTGTATGCGACGGCCGAGGCGGCCGCCAAGCGCTTCATCGCCTTCGACATGGAAAAGATCGCCGCCGAGCACGGCACGATGATCTCGGCCAGCGCACCGAGCAGGCTGGCCGAGATCATCGTGCCGTGCTCGGCGGC
>NZ_RZSR01000444.1:0-4804 GCF_004023265.1 Mesorhizobium sp. M1A.F.Ca.IN.020.06.1.1 | reverse complement strand
GAACATGATGCCTAAGGACACCGAGGGCGTTTACGGCAAGGGTCTGGCCGGCGACATGTGGAAATCGCAGCTTGCCGAAAAGGTAGCCGATGTCATGGCCGCGCATGGCGGGATCGGCATCGCGAGATCGATGCTTGCCGACCATTATCTGGACGGCAAACACAAGGTGCCGGTCGGGTCCGTTGGGGGCGGACCGGACAAAGCCGAGATCGACCAGCAGACCAGGCTTTCGACCTCCCTGGTCGACGAGCTCGAGCGCAAGGCCGCCCGGTCTATGACCGGTGACGACACAACCATAAAAACGGACATCAAGATCTAGGGACCTACATGGCCGACCAAACGGACCTTTCCAACCTGCCTGCACGAACCACCGCCGCGGAAGCACCGATGGCATCTGCACGGCCTGGCAACCTCGCCGCCATCATTGGCCGGATCGAGGAGGCGGTGGACGAGGAGACGGCGGGTATCCGCAGCGGCACCAGCTACGACCTTAAGGCCTCGAATGCCCGCAAAAGCCGCTATCTCTACGAACTGACCCGCGCGCTGAAGGGCGCCAATGAGATCGAGTTCCTCGAGCAGCATCGCGAAGGGCTGGCGCGGCTGCGCCAGAAGCTGGCAAAGAACGAGGCGGCTATTCTTGCCCATCTCAATGCCGTCAACGAGGTCGCCACGCTGTTGAAGAACGCCATCCAGCGCGCCGATGCCGACGGCACCTACTCGGCAGGCGAATTCGGATATGCCCGGGCTTGAATGAGATGACTGCGGAGCAAGGTAGGATTCGGTGATCAAATTCCTCGCCGCAGCGCTTTGGATCTGCGCCGTAACCCTCGGCGCGGTGTTTTATTCGTTCCAGGCGGCGGGCGAGCGCGGCGTCGGTGAGCCGCCGAAGCCGATGCTGGGCGGTCTCGACTACGTCAAGACCGACATCATTTCGGTACCGCTCGTCCGCGATGCCAAAATCGACGGCTATTTTCTCACCAAACTCGTCTACACGGTGGAGCCGGATCAGATAAAGAAACTGTCGATCCCGGCGCCGGCCATCATTACCGATCAGGTCTATTCCTACCTCTATTCCAATCCGCAGATCGATTTCACCAAGAAGGACACGATCGATCTCGATGCTTTCCGCAAAGCGATCCGCGAGACCGTCAACGCCCGCGTCGGCGTCGAGCTGGTGCATGACGTGCTGATCGACCAGGTCAACTTCCTGTCCAAGGACGAAATCCGCGACAACGCCATCCGCCGCCGGAAGACTGCCGGCGAGACCGCGCAAGCGATGACCAAGGCGTTCCAGCCGGAGCATTGATCGGCTCTCGGCGATCGACTGGCGGGTTCACACCCTCGTCTGGTGATGCGACATGCCGCATGGCAGCCACGTTGACGTAAACGTCAACCCGAAGCTATATGCGCCGATGGCTGTCGCCGCGCTGCCGCGCGACGCGGCGCTTCGCCCAGCGGCCAAGGCCGATGCGCGTCAAACGCAACCAAACGAGGAGAACCGCCATGGGCGTTCAGGAGATTGCCGACAAGATCAGGTCGCGCGTGGCAAGCGCCGGCTTCGAGCATTCGGTCAAGTTCGACACTGGCAGCGACGGCGTCATCGTGATCGACGGCGCGACCGTCTCGACCGCCGACGCCCCGACCGACTGCACGATCAAGCTCTCGCTCGACGATCTCGATTCGCTGATCGCCGGCGACCTCAACCCGACCATGGCCTTCATGGCCGGCAAGCTGAAGGTCGAGGGCGACATGACGGTCGCCATGGCGCTCAGCCAGTTGCTCGGCTGACCGCCAGCCAACTATTTTAGAAGAGCGATGTGGCGCCGCGTTTTTGAACGCGCGGCGCCGCATCGGTAACGCCTCCGACAGTCAGGCGACGAAATCCAGCGCCTTGACCTTGCGGCCGGCGGCCTTGAACGTGCCCGCGGCCCCGTCGAGCGAGCCCTCCTTCAGCTCGAGCGCCAGCAGGCGGTGCCGCTCATAGGGCCCAGGCATGGCGAGCGAGCCGGTGCGGTCGGCCGAAAAACCGAACCGCCCGTAATAGGGTGCATCGCCGACGAGCAGGATCGCGCCGTGACCGAGCCGCGCAGCCTCGGCGATCGCGTGCCGCATCAGCGCCGAGCCGATGCCGCCGCTCCTCAGGCCCGGCTCGACTGCCAGCGGCCCAAGCAGCAGCGCTGCCGGACCACCCTCGCCCAGCGTCACGTCCCACAGCCGAACCGTACCGACGAGCGCGCCCGACGGGTCGCGCGCGACAAAGGCCAGGCCTTCCGACGGCCGGCGGCCACGCCGCAGTTTCTCGGACGACTTCTTCCTGCGCTTCGGCCCCATGGCGCGGTCGAGCAGCGCTTCGCGCGCCTGCATATCACCGATGCCTTCGGCAACGATGACGAAGGCCGGCGCAATCTCCCCCCTCGAGCGGGAGATGTCGCCAAAGGCGACAGAGGGGGTCGTTGCGCATGTAATACCGGCGCCCAGCGTGACGAGAAGCGGCGCTGGCGCTCCACGCGCGACGCCCCCCTCTGACCGCTGCGCGGCCATCTCCCCCTCGAGGGGGGAGACCCGGCGCGCAGCGCCCTCGATGATGAAATCTGCAAAGTCCATTTCCGCGATCCTTCACGAGCGGAGATCTGTTCCACAAGCGAGCCCGGGCGGGCGATGTCACCCACACCGGTTGATCTGAAGGCTCGCGCCTTCAGATCACGTAGGATCGGAGAGGCTCGAAGCCGTTGAAGGCGACCGACGAATAGGTGGTCGTGTAGGCGCCAGTACCTTCGATCAGCACCTCATCGCCGATGGTGAGCGACAGAGGCAGGGGATAAGGCGTCTTCTCGTAGAGCACATCGGCCGAATCGCAGGTCGGGCCGGCGAGCACACAGGGTGCGGTCTCCGATCCGTCGCGCGGCGTCACGATCGGATAGCGGATCGCCTCGTCCATGGTCTCGGCGAGGCCCCCGAACTTGCCGATGTCGAGGAACACCCAGCGCACATTGTCATTGTCGGCCTTCTTCGAGATCAGCACGACTTCCGACTTGATGACGCCGGCATTGCCGACCATGCCGCGACCCGGCTCGATGATCGTCTCGGGCAGCGCGTTGCCGAAATGCTTGCGCAGCGCCGAGAAGATCGCCTGGCCATAGGCCTGCGCCGCCGGCACGTCCTTCAGGTAACGGGTCGGGAAACCGCCGCCCATGTTGACCATCTTCAAGACGATGCCTTCCTCGGCGAGCGTGGCGAACACCTTCTTGGCATCGCCCAGCGCGCGGTCCCAAGCCGAGAGATCGGTCTGCTGCGAGCCGACATGGAACGACACGCCATAAGCGTCGAGGCCGAGCGCCTTGGCATGTCGCAGCACATTCACCGCCATTGCCGGCACGCAGCCGAACTTGCGCGACAGCGGCCATTCGGCACCCTCGCCGTCGGTGAGCACGCGGCAGAACACGCGCGAGCCCGGGGCGGCGCGGGCGATCTTCTCGACCTCCTCAACGCAATCCACGGCATAGAGGCGGATGCCGAGCTGGTAGGCGCGCGCAATGTCGCGCTCCTTCTTGATGGTGTTGCCGAAGGAAATGCGATCCGCCGGCGCGCCGGCATCCATCGCCATCTCGACCTCGGCAACCGATGCGGTGTCGAAGGACGAGCCCATCGCAGCAAGCAGGCGCAGGATCTCCGGCGCCGGGTTTGCTTTCACCGCATAGTAGATTTTGGAATCGGGCAACGCCTTCTCGAAGGCGCGGAAATTGTCGCGCACGACATCGAGGTCGACGACGAGGCAGGGGCCGTTCGGACGTCGGGTGGCGAGAAAATCAAGGATGCGCTGGGTAGCCATCGAGGTCTCTCCATCTGCGCCTTTCGGCGCGCACAAAGGCTGCGGGACGCGGGCGCTCGGCCTCGCGAACTCGCGGTGGACAAAGGCGGGACGGAAAATCCGTGGAACCAGCCGGTGGAGACCCCGGAACCACGGATCGCCGTCTCGCGGCGGTGAACCTGGCCTTGCCCGGCCTCGGTTCGCTTTGTCTGCCTTGGCTTGGATGGGAGGACCCGTCCGCACTGCCGGCAATGAAGGTGTGCCTCTTCAGTAACCCCGGTCTTTGGACGACCGGCAGACACCAGAAAGGCCCGCACCGTCGTTGCTTCAAGGTGTCCTCGGTCTTGTGGTTGGCCACTGACCGACTGGAGGGGTTGGCTCCAGTTACCTTACCGATTGCCCTCACCATTCGAGGATCGGCGGACACCCACAGGCACGTGCGACTTTGGGCAAGCGCGATATAAGAGCGAAGGGTTTCACAATCAATAAAAATCGTCAGCGCCGGTTGTAAAAATTGCGGCATCGAACAATGTTTGTGGACCGTATTCGGAAATCGAACAATGCCAGGCACCCACGGCCCTCTCAACGCCTTCCTCGATCTGCGCCAAATGCCCGTGGCCAATGCGGAATTTGGCCTGCTGGCCGGCCTGCGCCTGGCCGTGAAGGACATCTATGACGTCGCCGGCTATCGCACCGGCTGCGGCAACCCGCGCAAGTTCGAACAGGCTCACGCCGCCGCGCGTACGGCCGAGGCCGTGCAGTTGATTCTCGATGCCGGTGCGCGATTCGTCGGCAAGACGCAAACCGACGAGCTCGCCTTCTCGCTGTTCGGCCAGAATTCGCATTTCGCGTTTCCGGTGAACGCAGCCGCTCCGGATCGCGTGACCGGCGGCTCCTCGTCAGGTTCGGCGGCAGCGGTCGTCGGCGGCCTTGCCGACATCGCCGTCGGCTCCGACACCGGCGGCTCGATCCGCGCGCCGGCGAGCTTCTGCGGGT
>NZ_RZSR01000443.1:0-4804 GCF_004023265.1 Mesorhizobium sp. M1A.F.Ca.IN.020.06.1.1 | reverse complement strand
CAACAAATGAGAGCGACGCCGTCCCGTGCGGGTGTAAGGTACGGTCGTCGCCCGTACCTCTGACGGCAAACGGGCGCTTGGAAGTCAACTCAGGTGCTTTCGCCCAACTCTGCAGGGAGGAAGCAATGAGCAAGCGCTCTGCAAATTTCATTTCCGCTTTTGAATTCGACGTTATCCGAGAAGCCTTCCGGCGTTCGGTCGTGGAGGACTGTCTTCCGCGAGAACAATGGGAAACGCGCGCGGGTGACCTTGTTCGCAGCTTCGTAGGCGTTGAAGCTCCGGCCGAAGTCCTCGCCGCATTGCTCGATGTGACAGAAAAACAAGGAAGCCCAGGTTAGGTCGGCTCGACGGGCCTCGAAATCGGGGGCAATCTGGGCAGCGACGGTACCGGCGCCGTTAGCAATCGGCTGTGTCGCTTCTTCTCTCGAAGTCCTCCAGTGTCGCATGGCGGAGCGTGTGTTCGCCGCGAAGGAACTTTACCCGGCCGGTGATGCCTGGCTTCACCCACTCGACATCATCGGCGAAGGCGCTGGGCACCCTCTGCGCTGGCTTCGACGCCCTGGCCTCTTGGACACGCTGCCACAGCCGTTCCCTGAGGCCGCTGGGCAGCGTCACGGCTGCTGTGCCGGCATAGCGGCCACCCCGCGCCATGATCGCCGCAGCGGGCTTCCCGGGCTCTCGCTTAATGCCCAGCAGTTCGAAGTCGCCGACCTCCCAGCATTTCGTCTTTACCCAGAAATCCTGCTTGCCACTGCGATAGCTGCTGGTGCGCCGTTTCGACACCATGCCCTCGAGACCCATCTTCTCAACGGCTGCAAAGAAGGCAGCGCCGTTGCCCTCGACATGGTCGGAATACTGGATGATGCCCTTGGCCGGCTTGATCAGATCCCAGAGCCTTGCCTTGCGCTCGATCAGCGGCAGAGCACGAAGTGCTCATCGTTGAGATAAAGAAGGTCGAAGGCGACGAAGGCGAGCAGCTCGGCGTTCCAGGTCATGCGCGAATGCATCTCATGGAAGTTCGGCCGCCCGTCGGGCTCCGGCGCGATCATCTCGCCGTCGATGATGAAAGACTCCGCTGGCAGCTTTTCTGCCGCGGTGACGATCGGCCAGTAGCGCTGGGACCAGTCATGTCCGTTTCGTGAGAATGCCCTCACACCTGCCCAATCGCGGACGAGCTGGGTGCGGAAGCCATCGTACTTGATCTCATGCAGCCAGTCGTCGCTGACCGGAGGCGTCTCGACCTGGATAGGCTCAAGCGGCTTGATGAACTTCAGCCGGTCACCTGCGTTACGCATGCACATTACCCCAACCGCGATTCAAGCCGTGCACGGCCATCCGGTTCCGGAGCATTTTAGCGAAATTGAATGAAGACACCGATCAGAGCGCGCTGGGTCGATCCGACTAGGCTTTCTGACGGTGCGCCGTTTGCTCATCGTTCGCAGTCACTGGCGCATCCACCCCGGTCGGGTTCTCCGCATTCGGCGGCTCTTCCAAGGGGATTGCCTCTAGAAAGGCCCTATGAGCCTCGTCGGCGGCACAGATGTGCTTTCTTGGACCGGAGGAACGGCGCCATATAGCATCAACAATTTTCGTCCGACGCGCGCTCTTCGGCGGGTCTTTCGGAAGATCTGTTTTCTCCCTAAAGACAACGTGACAATGGGCATCTTCGCCCATTTCCGGGGAGTTCTCAGCATAGACCTCATATACGTCATTGGCCGCGCCGGCCGCCGCTGACACGGGGAATTCGTAATATCCCACGTAGTGAACCGTGTCTTCTAACGGGACGATCGCCTGACCTTTTTTCTGTGCCTCCTCTGCCCTTCGCTGGTTGCTATTCGCTGCTGTTCGGCATCCGTACGCGTGTACGTCGCCCTCCGTCGGGAGTTTGGCGCGCCAACCAACCGAAAGAAGCCAGGTCTTGGGCGTGGTCTTTGCTTTGGGCTCTCTAAAATAGAACAGCTTTTCGAAGGCAAAAGATCCCGGTTCGCCTTCCTTGGAGAACTGGGGAAATATGGCACATCTCGCGACGACTTCACTGCTGCCTAACAAAGTCGGTTCCGAATCCGCCATACTGCCCCGCCACTTTCAGAAGCCCCACAATCGACGGTTCGTGCAAAGACGAATGGTCAAGGATTTCGCTCGTTGTTGAGCTTGTCCGGAGCAGCGAGGCGACCCCTTCCGAGACTGTAATATATTGCCGATCAGAGCCGCGCGCCCAGCTAAAGGTCACCGATTCTGAATCGTGTGAAAAGACCTTCGGGACGCCTATCCCCATTATATACAAGAGGGAAAGCGTAAAATGAGCCTCTTCAGCAGTAGCTGCATTGATATGATAGTCCTCATCGACGGGAAGCGCGGCCATAGTCTCGATCGCGTCGTACACGTTGACGAATGCTGCGCGGCGGAGGAGGTCTGTTAGATAGCCGTCAGTAGAGGTCGCCGACGAATAGCGAACGATCCGAGGAGCAGCGTCATACGGCGTCGAAGCTTCGGCAGCAGTGATTGCGCCGGCAGTCAGGATCCCTACGGCCACTCCGAGCACCAGAGCAGAGCTCGCCGTCATAATGCGATGACTGCTTGGAACATCCAGGGGATAAGTTTCACCCTGGAAAAACGGCGTCAGTCCGCTCATTTGACGTCTCCCAGACTCTCAAATCCAACGCATCGCTGCACAACGCTACCCAACTTCTCAAGCACCGCAATCTGACCTCCAGCATCAAACGACTTGCCGAGATTGGGGACCGTATTGATATCTATAAGATAGGTAACAAAGTACGCCAAGCCAATCGGGCCGGGAGTGAGTGGAGCCGCCGCATTGAAGGAGAATTGCTGGTACTGAGCAGTTTCCGCCGTCCATCGAAGAACGCGATTGATATCGTACTGCCCTAGATGAACTGTCTTGTTCAGTTGGAATGAGAGATCAGCGGCGCCACGCAGATTGTTGTTGACGCCGAGGATCCTCGCAAATTCGTCCCCAAAGCCAGCAGGGTCGGGAACCCGCTTCGCTAGCTTCACGATGAAAGACTGTCGGTAGGTGCCGGAGCCCGTGAACTGGCAGAATGTTTTTGCTCGGGTGAGGCCTTCTAAAATCACTGCGAAATCGGTAAAGGCCGGGAAATGGGTGGGGTCGTTCGAAGTCGGTTCAATGAACAAGTCGACCCGACCGGGGACGGCTTGAACTCTAAACTGAGTTGTTCCCTCGGTTGCTGACGCAACGGTGATTGGCACTGGCGAAGCTGGGGGCCGCTGTCTCTGCACCTGATCGGGCATGAGCCCAAAGGTGTTTCGGAAAGTGGCCTCAATTTCTTTTGTAGCCGCTTCCTCCGGCGTAAACCAAGCGAACTGCAACGCATGGATTTCGTTAAAGGTCGACAAAGAATCCCCCACACCGTCGCCGTTTCCCTAGGCGAGTTTGTCCTATTACATCAAGTCGGCATTAGCAAATCATGAGGTTTTAGGCCGCAAGTCGACGTTTTTAGAAAAGCCCGCTGCCGAGGCAGCGGGCCAAGTGGCGAGGAAGTGAACCGGGACTTGTTCACCCGTCTCAGACAACGCGGTGACGTGGTCCATGCCGCCTACTGACGTCTTAACGAGCCGCTACAATTTTATCGGCCGGCGCCGCCTAAGGGATCGGGTAACAAAAAAGAGCCCCACCGGCCGAAGCCGGTGGGCAGACTGGAAATGATGGCAGGCGATTACAAGGGAAGCGCCTGTGCTATCTGAAGGTAGAGCAGCACCCCGAGAGCTCCGGCCAATAGGAAAATCAGACCGGTCAGAACTTCGGAAGCGGTGCGCGGCAGCCTCACGGCTTCGGTCCTTTCAGCTGGTCGACTATCTGCGTCAATGCCAGTAACAACCCCGCAACCGTGAGAATGATCCACATCGATGTGGAGCCCAGCCAGCGCAAGCGCGTCCAGAGTTGAACAACGGCGAACCCAGCTTCGAAATGGTCCTCATCCAGATCGAGGAATTTATCGAGCCTTTCGCGCCGCAGAGGATCCAGCCGGCCGGCCCAGATAAGGGCCTCGCGCTGCTTGCTGTCGAGGCGATCGAGCCAGAGGATCGTTTCCGGGTCGAGTTCGCGAAGACGCTGGGGGAACCCTCCGCTCATTTCACGAGCGCCTGGATGGTATCGCCCTTGGCGTGGTTGAGGCGAACGCAATCGCCAAGCCGGCGGCGATCTTCCGCGTGCAGCCGTGTCTCCTCCTCCGTCGAGACGAAACGATGGGGGATGTCGACGACGCCGAGGCAATCCTGCATCACGCTTGGGTCGACGTGTGCCGTCGGCTTCGGCACCAGGCTATCGACCGATGGCGTCGAGGCGCTCTGACACCCCAGCAGAGATGCCATCAGGCTTGCAGCCAGAAGGATTGGTCGAAACGGGCGGTGCATTGTCTTGGTCCTTCTGCCCGCGCACCAGCTCGGCTATGCGGCCGGCGTCGCTATGCTGCTTGTCGATGTAGGCCTGTGCCGCGGCGTCGATGTCCTGCTGCCGCGTCTTGGTGTCGGCCGCTTGGGCGATGGCGGCGAGCTTGATCTTCTCCTCCCAAATCGCGTCCTCGGCCTGTTGGCCCGCGGCATATGCTCGATCCACGCGACCGCCGACGAGGCCGGTCAGCTTCGGACCGACATAGGGAATGTCGCGCAGCGGGCCGAGCGGCAGGCCCTCGTAAAAGAGGATGATGCCGGCAGCGACGACCAGCGGCAGGCCGAAGCGGCTGGTGCAAAAATTCCAGACCGGGCCGAGGACGGCCAGCACCGGCGCGATGAAAGCGAGCATCATCGGCTTGCGCCAATCATGCAC
>NZ_RZSR01000442.1:0-4804 GCF_004023265.1 Mesorhizobium sp. M1A.F.Ca.IN.020.06.1.1 | reverse complement strand
GGATCAGGCAAGACGATGACCGCATCGGCATTGGCCGGGGAGCTTCATCTGCCCCTTTTCACGATCGTCCTCGATGGTTTGATCACCAAGTTCATGGGAGAGACTGCCGGAAAGCTGCGGCTTGTTTTTGATGCAATGCAGGCGACGCGGGGCGTCTACTTCTTTGACGAATTCGATGCCATCGGCGCGCGTCGAGGCGAACGCCAGGATGTTGGCGAGATTCGGCGCGTGCTGAATTCGTTTCTGCAGTTTCTCGAGCAAGACGACAGCCACAGCCTGATTATTGCGGCAACAAATCATCCCGAGCTGCTCGACAGAGCTTTGTTCCGCCGTTTCGACGATGTCATCGAATACGCCGTGCCCGATCGGCCGATTATCGAGGCGCTGCTTCGGGCTCGACTCGACCGCTTCGACACCAGAGGGCTTGCCTGGAACGAGGCGATCTCTCAGGCAGAGAGACTGTCGCAGGCCGAGATCACCCGCGCGGCCGACGACGCTGCAAAAACCATCATATTGCGGGGGGGGGCGGATCACCTCGGAAGCGCTCATCGACGCTCTGAAGGAACGCCGGCAGGCTTCGCTGTCTGAGTAGCGACAGCACAGATCATAATGGCAGACGATTTTCCGCGCGACCGCGCCCATATCCACCTTCGCAACAACGGCATTCGGGAAGCCTATCGGCGGCCCAACCAACTTATACATGCACCGCCGCTGCCGGCGCGTGATCGGGCGTCGCATGCTGCGGCCTTGACGCAATCCATCGAACAAGCGGTCGAAAGTGCACGCCAGCAGATTGCGGCGCGTGACCCCCAGCTGTCGGTCGGCACGCCTGGCTTTTATATCGAGATCGATCTGCCCATGTCCGGACGGGCGGCCCTCGACCAGTTGGCCGATCGTCGCCAGCACATGGAGCTGGTCGCCGTCCATGAGCCAACTCAACCCGGTGCTCCCATCACAGCGTCGGTGTTCCTGCCGCAAAGCGCGCAAGCCTATTATTTGCGGAAAGTCGAGGCGTATCGAGACGTTGACACTGACCGCGGCAGACCGCGCAACGAGCCGCTCGTCTCCCGCATGGAGACAGTCAGGCTGGCGACTGCACGATCGTTGTTTACCGACCACGACGACCTCTTCCCCCAGGCCGCTGACGAGCAGGTGTGGTGGGAAGTCTGGCTGCGCGACGGTCGCCGCGAGAACTTCGAGCACATTGCCGAAGCCCTGAACATCACTTTGCGCACGCATGCGGTCAGGTTTCCGGAGCGGGTGGTCATGCTGGCACTCGCCAGCACGGCAATGCTCGACCGCATGATTGCGCACAGCGATGTCGTCGCCGAGCTGCGGCGCGCGAAGGATACGCCGTCCTTCTTCATGGGCCTTGGCGGCGCGGAGCAAAGGGACTGGAGCGACGAGCTTCTCGGGCGCGTCAGACCGCCTCAACCGATATTGCGGTCTGCATTCTCGACAGCGGCGTGCGTCGCACCCACCCGTTGATCGAACCCGCACTTGCCGTTGAAGACTGGCACACCGTCAAACCGGCATGGGGCAGCGACGACACACCTGCGTGGAGCGGCCACGGGACGCGAATGGCAGGTGTCGGCCTGTACGGTGATCTGGTCCCGCTCCTGGTCGGAGGCGATCCAGTTCCATTGCCCTTTCGGCTGGAGAGTGTTCGTATCCTTCCGCCAGAAGACGAGGCAAACGATCCAGAACTCTATGGCGCGATCACCGCGGAAGCGATCGCCCGCGCCGAGGTGCAGGCGCCGGAGCGCCGCCGCGCGATCGCAATGGCTGTGACAAGCGCCAGTCCGGCGCGTGGAAGGCCCACATCGTGGTCTGCCGCTATCGACCAACTCTGTTTCGAAGAGGAACAGCGACGCTTGATCGTTCTCTCTGCCGGCAACATCGGCGATGACCTCATGCCGGCCGAGCATTTGACGCGCAACGATCTGGAAGCAGTCGATGATCCTTCTCAGGCCTGGAATGCGCTGACGGTCGGCGCTTTCACAGAAAAGGTCGATATCATTGACACCGACTTTGCGGGCTACGCTCCGATCGCGCCGGTCGGCGAGCTCTCGCCGCGCAGTCGCACTTCGGTCGTTTGGGACAGGCAGTGGCCGGTGAAGCCCGAGGTCGTCTTCGAAGGCGGCAATCTCGCCCATGACGGTGTGTTGCCTGGCGAGCCGATCGACGATCTGCAGATATTGACCACTTTCTATCGACCCGAACTGCGCCACTTCACCACCCTCGGAGATACGAGCGCGGCAACGGCCCATGCCGCACGGATGGCGGGACTAATTCTATCAGCGCGCCCCGAGCTGTGGCCTGAAACGGTTCGCGCCCTGATCGTCCACTCGGCCGAATGGACTCCGGCGATGCGCGCACGCATCGATGCGTGCAACGGAGCGAAGGGCGAGATCCAGGCGCTCGTGCGGCGCTATGGTTATGGCGTGCCAGATCTTGGGCGCGCGCTTCTGTCAACGGTGAACGACCTCACGCTTATCGTTGAAGATGAGCTTCAGCCTTTCCAGCGCGAGGGCGGCGCGGCTGCCAAAACGCGTGACATGAAGCTGCATCGCCTGCCTTGGCCGAAGGAGCAGCTCGCGGCGCTCGGCGCTGCCCAGGTCGAGCTCCGCGTCACGCTGTCCTATTTCATCGAACCCAACCCCGGTGAACGCGGATGGACCCGCCGGCATCGTTACGCGTCCCATGGTCTTCGGTTCAGAGTAAAGTCAGCGACCGAGACAGTCGACGAATTCCGAGCCCGCATCAATCAGGCCGCTCGGGACGAGGAGGAAGGGGCGCCTGCTGGAGGCGGAGAAGAGTGGCTGCTCGGCACCTTCCGCGATCGCGGCTCGTTGCACGCCGATTTCTGGTCGGGCAGCGCCGCCGATCTCGCCGAGCGTGACGCGATCGGCGTGTTCCCGGTCGGGGGCTGGTGGAAGGAGAAGCCTTACCTGGAACGCGTCGACGCTCTGGCTCGGTACGCCCTGATTGTGACGATTCGGGCGCCTGGGGTCGATGTTGACATCTTCACACCCGTCGAAGCAGCCCTGACTGTCGAGACGTCGGTCGAGACCTGATGCAGCACTGTCCAAACCGGCCAACAACGGAGGTTTGACCAGCCTCTGGTGCCATGGCGGCTGGTGCTGGATCATCACGTCGGCAAGGAGGTGTCAGGGATCATGCGCGGAGGACGATAGGCGGGCAAAGGAGCGGGCCAAGCGTGTCATAATGGCGCCCATGGTCACGCCCACAAGCCGCGCCCCCTGCGTCCACGGAGAGGTGCGCGTCTGCTTAGGCGGCCGAGACATCGCTTACCTGATCAACGGGCTCGCCGTATTTGCGCCTGTAAGCGGCAATGAAATCGTCGTCGCTACAGATGCAGCGGCCGCTGGAGTCCTTGGCCTTCGGATCGTGCAAGTGAGAGCCAAGGGGGCGCAGAAGATTCACCCGAGTGCTCGTCGTCGGGCTCATGGGAAACCCCGCACTATGTTTGACCAAATCCGCGGCAAGCATAATCCCGGCAAGCACCGACTGAAAGGCCATCGGAACGACAGTTCGAACGCGGCGACTTCCTTCGCTAAGCTGGAACACCAGACCGCCGCAGATAGCCTGCTGATAAAAGGAGCGCAGGGGCTGGCCGACAAACGGGGCTAGCGGTTCAAACGGCACAGCCATCGCTGTAGCCACGCGAACTACAAAGTCGTTGGGAACTCCGGCATTGGTCTGCAGGAGCGTTTTCACCTGCTCGTGTGCTTCCGGTATTCCGAGTTCCTCGGCAATCAGCTGGTGCTCGTCCTTGGATTTTCCGGATGGCAGGTACATGCAACAAAGGCAAGCCTGGCCGTCATCGAAACCATGCCGGGAGATACCGAGATCGTGCTCCTGCGTCCAAGCGTTTGCGATCCATCGCGGCAGTGCACCTTGGACAGCCAGACGGTCGGCGGCGGTGTCAAGCGCCACACCCACTTGGTCGAAGACCCAATTGCCCCGGCGCGCAACATATTCTGCCCACGTCAGAGGGTGCGCCTCGACCTCAAGGGCAGTCGATCTAAGGGCGGTGGCTGCAAGAACCGCCTTGGACATACCAATCTCCGCCTGGCCGGCCAATGCGTAGCGCTGCAGGTTTGAGAGTTCGATCGCTTCGTGATCGATTACATGCAGACGACCCTTGAGATCGGGTTGTCTCGCTAGCGCCCAAAGCGAGCCATGGCCTATCGCACCGAGCCCAACGAGGTGGGTTTCGCCAAGGTCGACTGGAAAGTCGATCGGGCCAGCCTCCCCGGCTTTGGTCTTGTCGTAGCTGCATAGCGAGAGGTCGATGGTTTCGTCCAACTCGGCGCCGGTCAACTGGGCGGCGAAGATAGTTCGAAAGACGTTGGCGGCGCCGAAGCAACTGGCGGCGCCAGCTCCATAAGGCAGCAGACTTGGGCCAGAGCCCACCGGGTCCGTACGCGACAGCTTTGCCGCCCAACCGTCCGATCCCACGAAAAAGATCGGGCACCGGAGTGATGGGCGCGTTACCCCTGCAACGACGCAGACGGTGGCAGACTTGCCGGAACGCCG
The DNA here is from genome assembly GCF_004023265.1 of Mesorhizobium sp. M1A.F.Ca.IN.020.06.1.1. Taxonomy (NCBI): domain Bacteria; kingdom Pseudomonadati; phylum Pseudomonadota; class Alphaproteobacteria; order Hyphomicrobiales; family Phyllobacteriaceae; genus Mesorhizobium; species Mesorhizobium sp. M1A.F.Ca.IN.020.06.1.1. Next base: position 241 of record NZ_RZSR01000442.1, on the reverse strand, counting down.
GATGCCGACTTTTGGATTGATCGACTTTGCCAAGCGCTCCAGCGCTTGGGCTTGAGAGCTCGCCGCGCTGTCCAGCGGGAGTATCGCCAGAACCGGGTAGAGCCTAGCGAGCAATCTCACCGCAAGATCTAATGTCGCCTGGCCTTCGGCGCAGGAAGCGGCCTGATGGTCGAAGGCGACTGCCACGACCTGCTTTTCAAGAGCTGCTTTGAAGTCTCCCAGATGAAAATCGGCCAGGACC
>NZ_RZSR01000043.1:0-13004 GCF_004023265.1 Mesorhizobium sp. M1A.F.Ca.IN.020.06.1.1 | reverse complement strand
CCCATGTTCAGCACGATCTTGTCGATGCGCGGAACCTGCATCTCGTTGTCGTAGCCGAACTGCTCCTGCAGCGCCTTGCGGATGGTCTCCTGATAGACCTTCTTGAGGCGCGGCTCGTTCTTGGCAGCTGCCTGCTTGGTTTCAGCCTTAGCCATTGATGACTTCTCCCGAACGCTTGGCGACGCGCACCTTCTTGCCGTCCTTCTGGATGGCGAAGCCGACGCGGGTCGGCTTGCCGTCCTTAGGGTCGGCTAGCGCGATGTTCGACAGGTGGATCGGCGCTTCCTTGGTGATGATCCCGCCCTCTTGGGACTGGGTCTGCTTCTGGTGACGGCGAATGAGGTTCACGCCGCGGACCAGCGCGGTGTCTTCCTTCGGCTGCACCGACAGGACTTCGCCCGAACGGCCCTTGTCCTTGCCGGCAAGCACGACGACCTTGTCGCCTTTTCTGATCTTTTGCATGGGTCCGGCTCCTTACAGCACTTCAGGCGCGAGCGAGATGATCTTCATGTGGTTCTTGGCGCGAAGCTCGCGCGGAACCGGCCCGAAGATACGTGTGCCGATCGGCTCTTTCTTGTTGTCGACGAGAACGGCCGCGTTCTTGTCGAAACGGATCACGCTGCCGTCCGGACGGCGGATGTCCTTGGCCGTGCGAACCACGACCGCCTTCATCACATCGCCCTTCTTAACGCGGCCGCGCGGGATGGCTTCCTTGATCGACACCACGATGATGTCGCCGACGGAGGCATACTTCCGCTTCGAACCGCCCAGCACCTTGATGCACATGACACGACGGGCGCCGGAATTGTCCGCGACGTCGAGGTTTGTTTGCATCTGAATCATGACTGGCCGCCTTCTTCTTTTCTAACGGGACGGGCTTTCACCCCTCCCCGGTCTGTCCAAAATTCGTTTCGTTCGCCCGGATCAAGCCTGATCCGCGGTGATGACGACCCAGCGCTTGTCCTTGGAGATCGGCTTCGATTCCTGGATGAACACCTGGTCGCCGACCTTGTGGGCGTTGTTCTCGTCATGCGCCTTGTACTTCTTGGTCAGGCGCACGGTCTTCTTCATCACGGGATGCGTGAAGCGCCGCTCGACCTTGACGACGACCGTCTTCTCGTTCTTGTCGCTGACCACGGTGCCCTGCAGGATGCGCTTTGGCATGGTTCTCGTCCTTAAGCCTTCTTGGCCGCGGCTTTTTCCGCGGCGATGGTCTTGATGCGCGCGATGTCCCTGCGGACCTGCTTCACGCGTGCGGTCTTCTCGAGCTGGCCGGTGGCCTTCTGGAAGCGCAGATTGAACTGCTCCTTCTTGAGGGCGGCCAGGTCGTCGGCCAGCTGATCCTGGGTCTTGGTCCGGATATCTTCGGCTTTCATGATCGCCTGTCCTTATTCTGCGATGCGCTGCACGAAGCGCGTCTTGACCGAGAGCTTGGCGGCGCCGAGACGCAGCGCCTCACGCGCGGTTTCTTCGCTGACGCCGTCGATCTCGAACATGATGCGGCCAGGCTTGACGCGCGCCGCCCAGTAGTCGACGGCGCCCTTGCCCTTACCCATGCGCACTTCGGTCGGCTTCGAGGTGACCGGCAGATCCGGGAACACCCGGATCCAGACGCGGCCGGCGCGCTTCATCTCGCGGGTGATCGCGCGGCGGGCCGCCTCGATCTCGCGCGCGGTGACGCGGTTCGGCTCAAGCGCCTTCAGCCCGAAACCGCCGAAATCCAGATTGGTGCCGCCCTTGGCGGTACCGTGGATACGGCCCTTGAACTGCTTGCGGAACTTTGTGCGCTTTGGCTGCAGCATCGTTCTAACTCCAAATTCTCAAATTTCTCAGGCGTTCTCGCGACGGCGACCGCGCTCACGCTCGCCGGTCTGACCGCCGTGATCGCCTTCCGTGGCGCGACGCTCCGACGCCATCGGGTCGTGCTCGAGGATCTCGCCCTTGAACACCCACACCTTGACGCCGCAGATGCCATACGCCGTGTTCGCCTCGGCCGTGCCGTAGTCGACATCGGCGCGCAGCGTATGCAGCGGCACGCGGCCTTCGCGGTACCACTCCATGCGCGCGATTTCGGCGCCGCCGAGACGGCCGGAGCAGTTGATGCGGATGCCTTCGGCACCAAGACGCATGGCCGACTGAACGGCGCGCTTCATGGCGCGACGGAACGCGATGCGGCGCTCGAGCTGCTGGGCGATCGACTGGGCGATCAGCGTGGCGTCGATTTCCGGCTTGCGCACTTCAACGATGTTGAGGTGCGTCTCGGACTTCGTCATCTCCATCAGCTTCCTGCGGAGCTTCTCGATGTCGGCGCCCTTCTTGCCGATGATCAGGCCCGGACGCGCGGCATGGATGGTGACGCGGCACTTCTTGTGCGGACGCTCGATCACGACCTTGGAGATCGCGGCCTGCTTGAGTTCCTTCTCAAGATACTTACGGATCTTGATGTCTTCATGCAGCAGCTCACCGTATTCGCCGGTGTTCGCGAACCAGCGCGAATCCCAGGTGCGGTTGATGCCGAGACGCAGCCCGATCGGATTGACTTTCTGGCCCATTATGCGGCCTCCCCTTTTTCCTCGACTTCACGAACGACGATCGTGAGGTGCGAGAACGGCTTTTCGATACGGCTGGCGCGACCACGGCCACGCGCGTGGAAACGCTTCATGACGATCGACTTGCCGACATAGGCTTCCGATACGATCAGTGCGTCGACATCGAGGTCGTGGTTGTTTTCCGCGTTGGCGATCGCCGACTCCAGCGTCTTCTTGACCGTGCCGGAAATCCGCTTGGCCGAGAATTCGAGGTCGGAAAGCGCTGTCGCGACCTTCTTGCCGCGGATCAGCGCGGCAACCAGGTTCAGCTTCTGCGGGCTGATACGGATGGTGCGCAGAACGGCGCGCGCCTCGTTGTCAGCAAGCCTGCGCGGAGCTTTGGCCTTGCCCATGATTATTTCCTCTTCGCCTTCTTATCCGCGCCATGACCGTAGTAGGTCCGGGTCGGAGCGAATTCACCGAACTTGTGGCCGACCATGTCCTCGTTCACCGAGACGGGAACGTGCTTCTGGCCGTTGTAGACACCGAAGGTGAAGCCGACGAACTGCGGCAGGATGGTGGAGCGACGGCTCCACATCTTGATCACCTCATTGCGACCGCCTTCACGAACCTTGTCCACCTTCTTGAGAAGGTAGCCGTCGATGAAGGGGCCTTTCCAAATCGAACGAGTCACTTGGCGTTACCTCTTCTTAGCTCTTGCGCTGATGGCGCGAGCGCACGATGAACTTGTCGGTCGCCTTGTTGGACCGCGTCTTCTTGCCCTTGGTCGGCTTGCCCCAGGGCGAAACCGGGTGACGGCCACCCGAGGTGCGGCCTTCGCCACCACCGTGCGGATGATCGACCGGGTTCATGGCCACGCCGCGATTGTGCGGGCGCTTGCCACGCCACACCGTGCGGCCGGCCTTGCCGTCGTTGATGTTGCCGTGATCGGGGTTCGACACGGCGCCGACGGTGGCCATGCAGGAGCCGTGCACGACGCGCTGCTCGCCCGAGTTGAGGCGCAGGATCGCCATGCCCTGGTCGCGGCCGACGAGCTGGGCGTAGCCGCCGGCCGAACGGGCGACCTGGCCGCCCTTGCCCGGCTTCAGCTCGATGTTGTGGACGATCGTGCCGACCGGCATCGAGGCCAGCGGCATCGCGTTGCCCGGCTTCACGTCGACCGCTTCGCCGGCCACGATCTTGTCGCCGGCGGCCAGACGCTGCGGCGCCAGGATGTAGGACAGCTCGCCGTCGTCATACTTGATCAGCGCGATGAAGGCGGTGCGGTTCGGATCGTATTCGATGCGCTCGACCGTGCCGACGACGTCGTACTTCTTACGCTTGAAGTCGATGATGCGGTACGAACGCTTGTGACCGCCGCCGATGAAGCGGGCCGTGATGCGGCCGTAGTTGTTGCGGCCGCCCGACTTGGTCAGGCCTTCGGTCAGGCCCTTGACGGGCTTGCCCTTGTAGAGGCCCGAGCGGTCGACGATGACCAGCTGACGGGTGCTCGGCGTTACCGGGTTGAATTTCTTGAGTGCCATTGTCCTGTCCTCGCGGCCTTGCTCAGAGACCCGTCGCGACGTCGATCGACTGGCCGTCGGCCAGCGTCACAACCGCCTTCTTGACGTCGCCCTGGCGGCCAACCGTGCCGCGGAAGCGCTTGATCTTGCCCTTGCGGACGAGCGTGTTCACGGCCGTAACCTTGACGCCGAAGAGAGCTTCCACGGCGGCCTTGATTTCCGGCTTCGACGCCTTCTTGGCGACATTGAAGACGACCTGGTTCTGCTCGGAAGCCATGGTCGACTTTTCGGTGATCGCCGGCGAGACGATCACGTCGTAGTGACGGAGGTCGGTCATTTGAAGCGCTCCTCGAGAGCCTCGACGGCGGCCTTCGAAAGGACCAGCGTGCCGCGGCGCAGAATGTCGTAGACGTTGATGCCCTGGATCGGCAGCACGTCGATGTTGGGAATGTTGGTCGCCGCCAGCTTGAAGTTCTGGTCAAGCTCGGCGCCGCCGATCACCAGGGCGTTGGTGAGCCCGAGCGTCTCGAGGCTCACAACCAGCGCCTTGGTCTTGGCTTCGGCGAGCTTCAGCTCGTCGACGATGATCAGCGAAGCGCTCTTGGCCTTGGCCGAGAGAGCGTGCTTCAAGCCCAGAGCTCGCACCTTCTTCGGCAGCTCGTGCTCGTGGCTGCGCACGACCGGGCCGTGCGCCTTGCCACCGCCGCGGAACTGCGGAGCGCGAGCCGAATGGTGACGGGCGCGGCCCGTACCCTTCTGCTTGTACATCTTGGCGCCGGTGCGCGCGATCTCGGCGCGGCCCTTGGCCTTGTGCGTGCCCTGCTGCTTCTTGGCCAGCTGCCAGCGCACGACGCGCTGCAGGATGTCCTCACGCGGGTCAAGGCCGAAGATCTCCTCGGAGAGCTTTACCTTGCCGGCGTCCTTGCCGCCGAGGGTTGTGATCTTGAGGTCCATTATTCCGCTCCCTCATTGGCCGGGGCATCGTTCTTGGCGGCAGCGGCACGGATCGCGGCTGGCTTCGGCGCGTTGGCCGGCAGCGCAACCTTGGCCGCGTCACGGACCAGGATCCAGGCGCCCTTCACCCCCGGGACGGCGCCGCGGATCAGGATCAGGCCGCGGTCGGCATCGGTCGAGACGACCTCGACATTCTGGGTGGTGACGCGAACGTCGCCCATGTGGCCGGCCATCTTCTTGCCCCTGAACACCTTGCCGGGGTCCTGGCGCTGTCCGGTCGAGCCGTGCGTGCGGTGCGAGACCGAGTTACCGTGCGTGGCACGGCCGCCACCCATGTTGTGCCGCTTGATCACGCCCTGAAAACCCTTGCCGGTCGAGGTGCCCGTCACGTCGACCTTCTGGCCGGCGACGAAGTGCTCGACGGTGAGCTCGGCGCCGACGTCGATCATGTTGTCGGCGGAGACGCGGAACTCGGCGAGCTTCGCCTTTGGCTCGACGGAGGCGGCAGCGAAATGGCCGCGCATCGCCTTCGACGTGTTCTTCACCTTGGCAAGGCCAACGCCGAGCTGGACGGCGGTGTAGCCGTTCTTCTCCTGCGTGCGCTGCGCCACGACCTGGCAGTTCTCCATCTGGAGAACGGTGACGGGAACGTGTTCCCCGGCATCGTTATAGATGCGGGTCATTCCCACCTTCTTTGCAATCACACCTGAACGCATCGGTTCAATTCCTTTAGAGTTCCCTGTCGGGGCTGACGCCCCTCCACGCCTCTTGCTTCCTTCAGAGTTCCGGGTCGCCCCGCCCTCTTGTTCCTTAGAGCTTGATCTCGACGTCGACACCGGCGGCCAGATCGAGCTTCATCAGAGCATCGACCGTCTGCGGGGTCGGATCGACGATGTCGAGCAGCCGCTTGTGGGTGCGCATCTCGAACTGCTCGCGGCTCTTCTTGTCGACGTGAGGCGACCGGTTGACCGTGAACTTTTCGATCCGCGTCGGCAGCGGAATGGGGCCGCGGACGTTGGCGCCGGTGCGCTTGGCGGTCGACACAATTTCGCGCGTCGAGGCGTCGAGCACCCGGTGGTCAAACGCCTTAAGGCGGATGCGGATATTCTGTCCGTTCATGCGTCAATTCCTTGTTCTGGCGCGGCGCGGGCAGCCCTGCGCCCGCGACAGATCCGTTTCGTCCAATTATTCTTTGATGGTGACGACGATGCCGGCACCGACGGTGCGGCCGCCTTCACGGATGGCGAAGCGCAGCTTCTCTTCCATCGCGATCGGCACGATCAGCTCGACGTCGACGGTGATGTTGTCGCCGGGCATCACCATCTCGGTGCCGGCCGGCAGCGTCACGATGCCCGTCACGTCGGTGGTGCGGAAGTAGAACTGCGGACGGTAGTTGGTGAAGAACGGCGTGTGACGGCCGCCCTCGTCCTTGGTCAGGATGTAGGCTTCGGCCACGAACTTCTTGTGCGGCTTCACCGAACCCGGCTTGGCCAGAACCTGGCCGCGCTCGACACCCTCGCGGTCGATGCCGCGCAACAGCGCGCCGATGTTGTCGCCGGCCTGGCCCTGGTCGAGCAGCTTGCGGAACATCTCGACGCCCGTGCAGGTGGTCTTGGCCGTCGGACGGATGCCGACGATCTCCAATTCCTCGCCGACCTTGACCACGCCGCGCTCGACGCGGCCGGTCACGACCGTGCCGCGGCCCGAGATCGAGAACACGTCCTCGATCGGCATCAGGAACGGCTTGTCCAGCGGACGGACCGGCGTCGGGATGTAGGCGTCGACCTGCGCCATCAGCTCGCGGATGGCGTCCTCGCCGATGGTCTTGTTCGAATCTTCCAGAGCGGCCAGCGCCGAACCCTTGACGATCGGAATGTCGTCGCCGGGGAACTCGTTCTTGGTCAACAGCTCGCGAACCTCGAGCTCGACCAGCTCGAGCAGCTCGGCGTCGTCGACCTGGTCGACCTTGTTCAGGAACACCACGATTGAGGGCACGCCGACCTGGCGGGCCAAAAGGATGTGCTCGCGGGTCTGCGGCATCGGGCCGTCGGCGGCCGAAACCACCAGGATCGCGCCGTCCATCTGCGCGGCGCCGGTGATCATGTTCTTCACATAGTCGGCATGGCCGGGGCAGTCGACATGGGCGTAGTGACGGTTGGCCGTCTCGTACTCGACATGCGCCGTCGAGATGGTGATGCCGCGCGCCTTCTCTTCCGGCGCCGCGTCGATCTGGTCATAGCGCTTGTATTCGCCAAAATACTTCGTGATCGCCGCCGTCAGCGACGTCTTGCCATGATCGACGTGGCCGATCGTGCCAATGTTCACATGCGGCTTGGTGCGCTCGAATTTACCTTTTGCCATAGTCTCTTTCCTTGGGCGGCCTTGACCTTCAGTTCAGTCGAATGCGGGGCGATTAGCGACAACGGCCGCAAAACACAAGTGCCTTGTGGTTGAGCGTTGTCTCGCTCGAGCCGAACCAATGATCTGATTTCAGGGGTATGGTGCGGATATAGGATCGCGACAGGCGAATTCAATTCCGCGCGTCTTGCCTCGGCTAGCCCATCGACAGTTTCGCGCGGGTAGACGCCAGATCGGCCGGAACTGGCCCATTGCCGCCCCGATCCGCCTCTGATTTCTTCAGCCAATGCAATTCCTTCCGGCAAATATCCGCGGCCCGCTGTTCATGATCGTCTCGACGGGATCCTACCTCGTCAATGACACGATGATGAAGCTCGCGACCGCAGGGCTGCCGCCTTATGAGGTGCTGCTGCTGCGTGGCGCGGCCGCCACACTGTGGGGCATGCCGCTGCTTTTCATGCTGGGCTATGGCAGGCAGATCCCGCTGCTGTTCGAACGCAAGGTGCTGCGCCGGAACCTTTGCGAGCTGGCGGCGATCCTTTGCTACGTCGTGGCGTTGGCCAACATGCCGATCGCCGATTCGACGGCGCTCGGGCAGATCACGCCGCTCATCGTGCTGGTCGGGTCCTCGCTCCTTTTCGGCGAGAAGATCGGCGCCGTGCGAATGGCGCTGATTAGCCTAGGCTTTGTCGGCGCCGTCATGGTGGCGCAACCGACGATGCAGGGCATTTCCATCTATGCCTTGCTGGCGCTGGGCAACGCGGCCCTGGCCGCGGCGCGCGACCTCGCCGGACGTAAGGTGGGCGCCGAGGTGCCCGGCATGATCGTCGCCATCTCCGCCGTGGTTGTCGTGCTGCTCGGCTCAGGTGTCGCACACCTTGTCTCGGAACAGTGGGTGATGCCGGAGGGCCGTCATCTCCTTTTGCTTGCCGGCGCCGGCCTGTTCCTGATCTTCGGTCACTTCTTCATCTTCATGGCCTATCGCGTCGGACCGACAAGCGCGGTGGCGCCCTTCTACTATTGCTTCACCGTCTGGGCGGTGATTTCCGGCCTTTTGGTGTTCGGGCAGCTCCCCAACACGCTCGCCGTCTGCGGCATTCTCCTGGTGATCGGCAGCGGCCTCGCCATCGTCTCGCTCGACGAGCGAAGGAGGCGCTTGAGCGTTGTGGCCTGAGGTCGTCCGGACTGAAAAGCTGAACGCTACAGCCCCACCCTTTTCTTCAACGGACGTTTGGCAAGGAATCCGACGAGGTTGCGCAGCGTCCGCGGGTAGACCAGACGGCCGTTGCGAAAAGCGGTCAGATCGCCGGCGACATGCAGCGAGGACGTCTCATCGGGATCGCCTTGGGGGATGCCTCCCCATCGTGCCGGATCGTAATAGTCGACAAGGAAACCGTAGTCGTAGCGGCAGAAGCGCATCGCCTTTCTGAACGCCGCGGGGGACAGATCCGATGGACTGACCTTGCCCCGGGCTGCCTGCAGCCGCGGCATAGAGACTGCCCTGCCGCTGACCGTGGACAGGAAGGCGCCGACCTTGTCCATGTCCTCGAATTTGAAGACGTGCTCGAACAGGAACAGGCTGGAACCGATGAACCGGCGTGGCGAGGCGACGTGAAAGTGGATGTCCCCTGAGCATGCGCAGTATTTTTCGATGTTGAGGATGAAGGTATCGGGATCCGGGTTGGTCGGCAGCCCAAAGCTCTCGAGCAACTCGAGGTTGGGCGAGCGTGACCATAGGACATCGGTGTCCAATATCCTGCTGGAATAAGCCGAGAGCAGCCGCTCCAGCGGATCACGAACGATCGTGAATTTGCCGCTGAGGCCGTCATAGACCGGCTCGAACGGATCGGCCCAATTGGTTGCAATTTGACTGTGGACGTCGTTGTCCGGGTCAAGCAGAGTGGCTTCCTTGCCGCCGAGCGCCATCAGCGCGTATTTGACGCTGCTGGTGCCGCTTTTCGGGATTGGATAATAGGTGACCGGAAGGCCTTGAATCTGGACCGCCATCGCCGTTCCGCCCCACGCCATCCAATGCCAATACGCAGCGCGGTCGCGTTCGACGACCAGCGCTCGGCTGACGATCCCACCACGGCGATCGAGCCGTGGTTTCGCCGATCGTTCGACCGTTCTACAGCGTGCGCCTGCCGGAGAACTGGTGATAAGCCCAGAGCACGACGACCGAGCCGATGACGGCGACAATCAGGCTCCAGATGTTGAGGCCGGTGACGCCCGATGCGCCGAAGGCGCTGAAGATCACGCCACCGACGATAGCGCCGACGATGCCGAGCACGATGTCCATGATCAAGCCCTGACCGGTCTTGTTGACGATCTTGCTGCCGATGAAGCCGGCGATCGCGCCGAGAATGATCCAGCTGATGATGCCCATTTCTTCCCTCCAATCCCCTCGCTGCCAATCATTTTCATATGATTGTCAAAAGCTCAAGACAGCTTGAAAATCCCCCCGGTTGAGCCATTCTGGCGCCGGGTGGACTTGGTTGATAGGAGATCCATGATGGGCCTTTTTGACAACGCCGTTCCCGGCGGCAACATCACCAAACCCCTGATGATCGCGCTCGGCGCGCTGCTGGTCGGCAAGATGCTGAGCGGCAGAAGCGAGGAACAGCCAGCCGAAGCTCAGGCCCCCGCCCCAACTCCCGCCGGAACCTCCGCCGATGGCGGCCTGCTCGGCGGACTGGGCGGGCTGCTCGACAGACTGCGAGACGCCGGCCACGGCGGCGTAGCCGATTCCTGGGTCGGCACCGGCCAGAACCGGCCGATCAACGCCAACGATCTCGGCTCGGCGCTGGGGCCGGCGGTGATCCGCGAGATCGCGCAACGTCCCGGTATGAACGAGCAGGAGCTGCTGCAGCAATTGCCCACGGCGCTGCCCGGCGTTGTCGACAAGCTGACGCCGAACGGCCAAGTCCCGCCGCAACATCAGGTGACATCGGCTTTCAACAGCTAAGCATAAGGCAGATCGAACACGCCGCACGCCACGGGTGCTCGGCGTTCATTTGAGGCCTACGACGAAGAAAATCTGGAGCGGGTAGCGGGAATCGAACCCGCATATTCAGCTTGGAAGGCTGCTGCTCTACCACTGAGCTATACCCGCCTGCGCTAGCATCGGAAAACAGTGGCACACTTCCGGTGCTTTTCGTTTCAGGGCTTCCGGGCCGGCAGTGGTGGAGAGGGTTGGATTCGAACCAACGTAGGCTAAGCCAACGGATTTACAGTCCGTCCCCTTTAACCACTCGGGCACCTCTCCAGTCTGCCGCCGGAGCCATGCAACGAGGCATTTCAGCCGACCCGGAGCCCGAGTAAGGATCTTCTCCGAAATCAGCGATGCGCCTTATGGCGGCAAGGCCGGTGGGTGTCAACCGGCGCGGCCAGGGTTTTTCGAGGATGTTCGGCATTCGTCGCCGCAGCCCGTATCCTTAGCCGGCCGGGACGGTTATAGAGGCCGGCATGAGCGACAACAAAAGCAGCAAACCGGGCACCCCGAAGGACACCCACTACGCCAAGCTGAGGCGCGCGCATCGCGACCAGAAGGCGGGCGGCGCGCCGGCATTCCGGCCGCGCCAACCGGTGCTGCCGGGCGAAGGCCCCGCCGACGGACTGGTGCGGCTTTACGGCCTGCACACGGTGCGGGCCGCGCTCGACAATCCGCGACGCAAGATCAAAAGAATGCTGGTGACCCGCAATGCCGCCGAGAGGCTGGCGATCGGCGATCTTTCCGCCCTGTCCTTCATGACCGAGTTGGTCGAGCCCAAAGATATCGACAAAATCACCGGCTCGGACGCCGTGCATCAGGGCGTGCTGATCGAGGCGGAACCGCTTAAACCCAAGCGCCTTGACACGCTCGGCGACACAAAGCTGGTGCTGGTGCTCGACCAGGTCACCGACCCGCACAATGTCGGCGCTATCCTGCGCTCCGCGGTTGCTTTCGGCGCCGGCGCGCTGATCACGACGGCCCGCCACAGCCCGCAGGAATCGGGCGTGCTGGCGAAATCGGCCTCGGGCGCGCTGGAGCACATCGACCAGATCGAGGTGAAGAACCTGGCCGACGCACTGGGTCAACTGCACGATGCCGGCTTCCAGACGATCGGGCTCGATTCTGAGGGATCGGCGGAGCTGGAAAAGAGCTTCGCCGGAGGAAAAATTGCGCTGGTTCTGGGCGCCGAGGGCAAGGGCTTGCGCCAGAAGACGCGCGAGACGGTGACCGCGCTTGCCCGCCTGGACATGCCCGGCGCCATCCGCTCGCTCAACGTGTCGAACGCCGCGGCGGTGAGCCTTTATGCGGCGCGAAAATTCATAGCGAATAGCGAATAGCGAATAGCGAATAGCGAATAGCGAATAGCGAATAGCGAATAGCCGAAACACGGCGGCCCGTCGGCCTGCAATCCCTATTCGCTACTCCCTATTCGCTATTCGCTTCTAGGCCACTTCGTGGCCCGCCATCCGCTCCAGCGCCCTGACCAGCGCCGAGTGATCCTCCTTCGCCCCACCATTGGCGGCGCAGGAATTGAACAGTTGCTGCGTCGTCGAGGTGTTGGGGAGCGCAACGCCGAGCGCCTTGGCGCCTTCCAGCGCGAGGTTGAGGTCCTTCTGGTGCAGTTCGATGCGGAAACCGGGCGCGAAGGTGCGCTTGATCATGCGCTCGCCATGCACTTCGAGGATGCGCGAGGCGGCGAGACCGCCCATCAGGGCTTGGCGAACCTTTGCAGGATCGGCGCCGGCCTTCGAGGCGAAGACCAGGGCTTCGCCGATCGCCTCGATGGTGAGCGCCACGACGATCTGGTTGGCGACCTTGGTGGTCTGGCCGACGCCGTTCGGCCCGACCAGCGTGATGTTCTTGCCCATCTTCTCGAACACCGGCCTGGCGCGCTCGAACGCCTCTTCCTCGCCGCCAACCATGATGGTAAGCGAGGCTGCCTTGGCGCCGACCTCGCCGCCGGATACCGGCGCGTCGAGATAGTCGCAGCCGAGATCGTTGATCTTCTTGGCGAAGTCCTTGGTGGCGATCGGCGAGATCGAGCTCATGTCGATGACGAGCTTGCCTTTCGACAGAGCTGAAGCGACGCCGTTTTCGCCGAACAGCACATCCGCCACCTGCGGCGTGTCGGGCACCATGGTGATGATGATGCCGGCGGCGCTGGCCACCGCATCATGGCCGGTGACGGTCTTCAGCCCCTTGGCCGCGAGAGCGGCCGGCGGCTTCGAGCGATGGTCGCTGGCGATGACCGGGTAGCCGGCGTCGAGCAGATGCCCCGCCATCGGCGCGCCCATGATGCCGAGGCCAATGAAGCCGATGGTTTCCATTTTGCGGTCTCCTGAAGATCTTTGTCCGAATGGATCGAAGGCTGGCGCCGCCCCTCATCCGCCTGCCGGCACCTCTCCCCGTGAAGGATGGGGAGACGGGGAACAAGCTCCAGCGCTGGCGACCCCCCTCTCCCCGTTTTTCACGGGGAGAGGGTAAGGGTGAGGGGCAGCGCCGAGGCTGGTTGAGAAGCGCCTAAGCCGCCGCACTCCCCTGCCCGGCGAACTGCCGGAACCAGCCGAGTCCCACCTGCGTGCCGGCCTTCGGTTTGTATTCGGCGCCGATCCAGCCGGAATAGCCGAGCCGGTCGATATGGTCGTAGAG
>NZ_RZSR01000441.1:0-4805 GCF_004023265.1 Mesorhizobium sp. M1A.F.Ca.IN.020.06.1.1 | reverse complement strand
GTCCGAGCGACGCGAATTTCCATTACGGCACGCCACTTGACGGACAGAATTTTGAAAATCTGGAGTACCTAAAATGAACAAGATTGCTCTTACCGCCGCGGTCCTTCTCGTTGCCACGGGCAGCGCCTTCGCCGGCAGCGACCATTACGGTTCCGACAACGTCAACCAGCCGGCCGTCACCCAGTCGGTTGCGCCGCGGTCGGGCGACAACATCGACCGCAGCATCACCGGTTCGATCCGCAAGTTCGAGCAGCGCGATCTCAGGATCACGCCCGATCAGAACCAGCCGGAATCCGGCCAGGGCATTTGGGGCCGCTAGGCCTCCGTCCCGAACCGATCAGAACCACAACTCTCAAATCTGGAGTAACTGAAATGACCAAGATCGCTCTTACCGCCGCTGCCCTTCTCGTTGCCACTGGTGCTGCTTTCGCCGGCTCCGACAACTACGGTTCGGCTAACGCCAACCAGCCGGCTGCTTCGGTCGACACCTCGTACACCGCTTCGGTCAAGAAGTCTGATGCGAATGTCCAGAAGCCCGTCACCCAGGGCAGCGACCGCGACCTGTTCGGCAACCACTAACCGGCCGCCAGCCCGACCTCTTCAAACTCACCCCTCAAATCTGGAGTAACTGAAATGACCAAGATCGCTCTTACCGCCGCTGCCCTTCTCGTTGCCACCGGTGCCGCTTTCGCCGGTTCCGACAACTACGGTTCGGCCAACGCCCACCAGCCGGCTGCTTCGGTCGATACCTCGTACACCGCTTCGGTCAAGAAGTCTGATGCGAACGTCCAGAAGCCGGTTACCCAGGGCGCCGACCGCGATCTGTTCGGCAACCACTAGACGGTCGATCCTCGATGGATCTCAAAGCGGCGGGTTTGTCCCGCCGCTCTGCTTTTATGGAGCCGGCTATCCGCAGGCCGGCTTGTGTCGTGACTATAGGCCCGGCTGCGCACAGAGGCGCTCTATTCCAAATCCTTCGGCCTGACGAAATGCGTCAGTCGCGCTCCGCCGAAGTCGAGGTTCGCCCAATCCTCCTTCACCGTGAACCGGGCCAGTGCCGCCGTCGGAAACTTCGCTTCGACTTTTTTGAACACGCCCTCATCCGATCCGGTGCCGGCGAGCCGCAGCACGAAATTCTGCAGGCCGGGATTGTGACCAATCACGATCAGGCTGGTGGCTTTCGCCTGCCGCACGCACGCCAGGATGGCGGCCGGCGCCGCCGCGTAGAGCTCCTCGGCGAATTCCGCTGGCCCATGCTTCGGCAATTCGGCGGCGACCAGTCGCCAGGTGTCGCGGGTGCGCAGCGCCGGCGAGACCAGTGCCAGATCCGGCAGCCAGCCGCGCCGCGAAAGCTCGCGCCCGATCAGCGGTGCCGTCTTCAGCCCGCGCGGGGCGAGCGGACGGTCGAAATCGGCGAGCTTGGGATCGTCCCGGCTCGACTTGGCATGGCGCAGCACAAGGAGTTGTCTGGGCGTCGCCATGGCAGTCCTACGGCGTGATGCGCGCCAGCTGTTCGAGGTCGGTTTCCTCGCGCAGCGGGTCGGGCGCCATCACCACTGAAGTGGCGTTGTCGGCGTCGTCGGCGAAATGGGCAAGCACGGTGTGGCCCTTTTCCATGCGCGCCTTGCCTTCGGCGACCAGCCCTAGCGCCAGCGGATAGAGCCGGTGCTCCACCTTCAGCACCCGCGCGGCTAAAGTGTCCTCGTTGTCGCCGACCATCACCGGCACGGCGGCCTGGGCGATGATCGGGCCGTCATCCATCTCGGGCGTGACGAAATGCACGGAGCAGCCATGGATGCGCACGCCCGCGCGGATGGCGCGCGCATGCGTGTCCAGCCCCTTGAAGGCAGGCAGAAGGGCAGGGTGGATGTTGACCATGCGCCCCTGCCATTTTTCGACCAGGCCGCGGCCGAGGATGCGCATATAGCCGGCCAGAGCCACGATCTCGGCGCCGAAGCCGGTAAGCGCGGCATCGATCGCAGCGTCATGTGCGTCCTTGCTCGGATGGTCGGCGCGCTGAATGACCTTGGTGGCGATGCCGCGCGACTGCGCGAGGCCGAGGCCCGCGGCGTTCGCACGATCCGAGATGACGCCGACGATCTCGGTCGGATAGGTCGGGTCGCTGGCTGCCGCGATCAGCGCCGTCATGTTGGAGCCGCGGCCCGAGATCAGGACGACCGTGCGTTTCCTGCTCATAGTTCGATCGAGCCCCGGTAGATGACGCCGGCGTCGCGGCGCGGCACGATCCGACCGATCGGCGTCACCGTCTCGCCGGCTTCCTGCAGCACCGCTGCCACCTGCGCCGCCTGGCCGGAAGCAACGGCGAGGATCATGCCGATGCCGCAGTTGAAGGTGCGCATCATTTCTTGCGGCGCCACGCCGCCGGTCCTGGCGAGCCACGAGAATACAGGCGGTACGTCGATCGCTTCGAGGTCGAGCTCGGCGGAGAAATCCTTGGGCAGCACGCGCGGAATGTTTTCCGGAAAACCGCCGCCGGTGATGTGAGCCAGCGCCTTGATGCCATGCGTGTTGCGGATCGCCTTCAGGATCGACTTCACATAGATGCGCGTCGGCTCGAGCAGCGCTTCGGCGAGGCTGAGCTCATCGTTGAACGGCGCCGGATCGCTCCAGCCAAGCCCGCTGGCGGCAACGATGCGGCGCACCAGCGAAAAGCCGTTGGAGTGGAGGCCGGAGGAGGCGAGGCCAAGCAGCACGTCGCCCTCGACGATGTCGTCGGTGGGCAGCAACTGGCCGCGCTCGGCCGCGCCCACGGCAAAACCGGCAAGGTCGTAATCCTTGTCGTGGTACATGCCGGGCATCTCGGCGGTCTCGCCGCCGATCAGCGCGCAGCCAGCCTGACGGCAGCCTTGCGCGATGCCGCCGACGATGGACGCGCCCTGGTCCGGATCGAGCTTGCCGGTGGCGAAATAGTCGAGGAAGAACAGCGGCTCGGCGCCCTGCACGACGATATCGTTGACGCACATGGCGACGAGGTCGATGCCGATCGTATCGTGCTTGCCGGAATCGATGGCGATCTTGAGCTTGGTGCCGACCCCGTCATTGGCCGCGACCAGCACCGGATCGGTGAAGCCGGCGGCTTTCAAATCGAACAGGCCGCCGAAGCCGCCGATCTCGCCGTCGGCGCCCGGCCGGCGCGTCGCGCGCACGAGCGGCTTGATCTTCTCGACCATGAGATTGCCGGCATCGATATCGACGCCCGCCTCGGCATAGGTGAGCCCGTTCTTGCGCTTGGCCTTGTCGCCGTTGCTCATCTTCGGCTCATCCCTGTTTCCATTGCGGGCTCATCGCATGAATGGTTTCGAGGGGCAAGGCGCGTGAGAGCCAATCTCCCCCCTTGAGAGGGAGATGTCGCCGGAGGCGACAAAGGGGGGTCGCCTCGCGTGGAGCTCCAGCGCCTTGTGCGCCAGAGACCATCTTCCCCCTCGAGCGGGGAGATCCGCAACTCCTCCCTTGCGTGCGCCTCTCATCTCCATCAACTATCTTCCAACAAAACCCATGATGGGACATCACGTGACCATACCTAACATGATCACGATCATGCGGCTGTTGCTGGTGCCGGCCGTGGTGCTGGCCATGCTGCAGGCGCGCTGGGACTGGGCCTTTGCCGGCTTCCTCGTCGCCGGCATCTCCGACGGCGTCGACGGTTTCATCGCTCGCCGCTACCGGTTGTTCTCGCGGCTCGGCGCTTATCTCGATCCGGTCGCCGACAAGCTCCTCCTGGTCTCGGTCTTCGTCGTCATGGGTTATGCCGGGGAACTGCCGCTCTGGCTTGTCGTGACCATGGTCTCGCGCGACGCGCTGATCGTCTGCGCCGTGCTTTTGTCCAGCGTGATGGCGCAGCCGGTCGAGATGAAGCCGCTCTTGGTGTCGAAGGTGAACACCGCCGTGCAGATCGCGCTGGCGGCGCTTGTGCTGGGCGAGCTTGCCTTTTCCATGCATCTCTATCCGCTCCGGCCGGCCCTCATATTGCTCTCGGGGGTCTTGACCGTGGCTTCGGCCGCGGCCTATCTCGTGGCCTGGCTAAGGCATATGAGTGGCTATGGCGAAGGCTCCCGGACGAGCAACACCAAGTCGGGCAATTCCAGAACGGACACCTGACGGCGAAGCCTGGACGGCCGCGGCCTCGACGGCGTTGCGCCGGCAGATCGCATTCTGGCTGATCGTTGCCGTGCTTCTGGCGCTGTTCCTCTATGTCTTCTCCGGCATCCTCTTGCCCTTCGTCGCCGGCATGGTGCTCGCTTATTTTCTCGATCCGGTGGCCGATCGGCTGCAGCGGCTCGGCCTCTCCCGGCTGATGGCGACGGTGGTGATCCTCATTGCCTTCGTCGTCGTCGTAGTGCTCGCCTTCGTTATCCTGGTGCCTGTGCTGGCCACGCAGATGGCCGATTTCGCGCGCAAGCTGCCGGAATACCTCACCCGCCTGCAGTCGCTCATCACCAGCTTCGACCCGAAGTGGCTGGAGCAGCGTTTTGGTGTCAACGCGGCCAGCCTGCGCGAAGGACTGAACTCGCTGCTCACCACCGGCTTCGGGCTGCTCACCACCGTCTTCACCTCGATCTGGAGCTCGGGCGTGGCGCTGGTTTCGGTGGTCAGCCTCTTCGTCGTCACCCCGGTCGTTGCCTTCTACATGCTGCTCGACTGGGACCGCATGGTCGCAGTGGTCGACAGCTGGGTGCCGCGCGACTATGTCGAGACGGTCAGGGCGCTTGCCCGCGAGATCAACACCGCCACCGCCGGCTTCGTGCGCGGGCAGGGCACTCTCTGCCTTGTGCTGGGCGCCATGT
>NZ_RZSR01000440.1:0-4808 GCF_004023265.1 Mesorhizobium sp. M1A.F.Ca.IN.020.06.1.1 | reverse complement strand
CTCGACGCCACGCTGCAATCGGCGGGCCTGGGCGTCGCCTCGATCCGCGATCTCGCAACTTCGGTGCCGATCAACGTCGTCGCCGTGCCGGCCGAGGACGTCGCCAAGATCGGCTCGCCCTATCTTTCGGTGATCATTCCCAACGGCACCTATGAGGGCCAGACCGAGGATGTCGCCACCGCCGCGGTCGGCAATTTCCTTGTCACCCGGGCCGATGTTTCCGACGAGACCGCCTATCAGATGACCAAGCTGATGTTCGAGCATCTCGACCAGCTCGCCGCCGCCCATGCCGCCGCCAAGGCGATCGATCCGGCCAAGGCGCTGGACGGCATGCCGGTGCCGCTGCATCCCGGCGCGGAGAAATACTACAAGGAAAAAGGGCTGATCAAGTAAGCGAGGATGGCGCGGCAGTCTGCTATGGAGCGCGTCGGATGAGCAAAGCAACGTCTGGAACAACGACCGACGGCAATTCGACCACTTTTCATCTCCCTGTCGCCGAAGAACAGGTCGAAGGCCTGCCGCCGGGCTTCGGCGGCGGCATCGCTGGCGAGGCGGCCTTCCTGATTGCCGTCGCCTTCTCCGTTTTCCAGATCTACATCGCCGCCTATGGCAGCCTGCCCAGCCAGGTGGTACGCGCCATGCATGTCGGCTTCCTGCTGCTGCTCGGCTTCGGCCTGATCGCCAACCTGCGCGCCACCGGCGTAGCGGCGAAGACCGCGTTCTGGGCGCTCGGCGCGCTCGGCTTCGCCACCGGCCTCTACAACTGGGTCTTCTACGCCGACCTCATCCGCCGCTCCGGCTTCCTCACCACGCCGGACCTGATCGTCGGCACGCTGCTGGTGGTGCTCGTCTTCGAAGCGGCAAGGCGGCTGATGGGGCTGCCGCTGGCGGTGATCGCCTTCATCTTCCTCGCCTATTGCTTCGTCGGCAATCACCTGCCGCCGCCCTTCATCCATCGCGGCTACGATTTCGCCCAGCTCGTCGACACCTTCGCCTTCGGCACCGAAGGCATATACGGCACGCCGGTCTATGTCTCGGCGGCTTACATCTTCATCTTCGTCGTCTTCGCCGCCTTCCTCGAACGCGCCGGCATGATCGCGCTGTTCAACGATTTCGCGCTTGGCCTGGTCGGCTCCTGGCGCGGCGGTCCGGCCCAGGTCTGCGTGCTCTCCTCGGCGCTGATGGGCACCATCTCCGGTTCGGGCGTCGCCAATGTCGTGGCGAGCGGCCAGTTCACCATTCCGCTGATGAAGCGCTTCGGCTTCCGCTCGGCCTTCGCCGGCGCCGTCGAGGCAACGTCCTCGATGGGCGGCCAGATCATGCCGCCGGTGATGGGCGCGGTCGCCTTCATCATGGCCGAGACGCTGAACGTCCCCTACGCCGAGGTGGTGAAGGCGGCGATCATTCCGGCGCTGCTCTATTTCGGCGCCTGTTTCTGGCAGGTGCATCTGGAGGCGGGCAAGGCCGGCCTGCACGGCATGGCCAAGGCTGAGCTGCCCAATCCCTGGGATGCGGTGCGGCAGCACTGGCCGCTGGTGCTGCCGCTTGCCGTGCTGGTTTACCTGCTCTTCGCCGGCTATACGCCGATCTTCGCCGGCACCATGGGCCTGGCGCTGACCATCGTGCTGATCCTCGGCACGCCGCTGGCGGCGCTGATCGGACCGTTCGCCTTCCGCGTCGTCTTCTGGCTGGCGCTCGGCCTTGCCGCCGCCTCCTTCATGCGCTTCGGCGTCAACATCCTCGGCCTCGTCATCGCGGCGCTCATTGTCGCCTGCGTCACTTTCAAGGGCGGTCGCGAGACGCTGCGCATCTGCGTCGAATCGCTTGCCGAAGGGGCGAAGAACGCGCTGCCGGTCGGCATCGCCTGCGCCATCGTCGGCATCGTCATCGGCACGCTGACGCTGACCGGCATCGCTTCGACCTTCATCGGCTGGATCATCTCCATCGGCGAGAACAATCTGTTCCTGTCGCTGCTGCTCACCATGCTCACCTGCCTGGTGCTCGGCATGGGCATCCCCACCATCCCCAACTACATCATCACCTCCTCGCTCGCCGGCCCGGCGCTGCTGTCGCTCGGCGTGCCGCTCATCGTCAGCCACATGTTCGTCTTCTATTTCGGCATCATGGCTGATCTCACCCCACCGGTGGCGCTCGCCGCTTTCGCCGCGGCGCCCATGGCCAGGGAAAGCGGGCTGAAGATCGGCATTCAGGCGACCAAGCTCGCCATCGCCGGCTTCGTCGTGCCGTTCATGGCCGTCTACACGCCGGCGCTGATGCTGCAGGATGCAGGCCCGATCGCGGCTTCGTTCGGCTATCCGGTCGAGGTCGCCTACGTCGTCGCCAAAGCCTGCATGGGCATCGTGCTCTGGGGCGCCGCCGCCGTCGGCTTCCTCGCTCGCTGCATGGCCTGGTGGGAGCGCTTGGTCGCCTTCGCCGCCGGCGTGCTGCTGGTGGCGGCGCTGCCGCTCACCGACGAAACCGGCTGGGCGCTGGCGCTGCTCTGGATCGGCTGGCACTGCTGGCGCGCGCGCCAGGCATCCGCGGCCGGCCCTGCATGAGCCTGTGCATCCTCGCAGCCGGCAAGACGGTGACGCTTGCCGTTGCCGCCTTTACCTTGTCCTGGACGCATTCGGTGGAACGGACGCGCTGGCAAGAGGACTGGAAGGTGACGCCGGCAGGTCTGCGCGTCGTCGAAGCGCGCGTCAAGGGCTCCGGCGCCGGCATGGAGCCGCCGGAAGGTTCGGTGCTGCGGGACGGATGGTGGGTCTATGCTCCCAGGGTCCGATCACAGCCGCGTCTGGTGCTCGCCGCATCCGGCGCAACCGGGGAAGGCTGGACCTTGTGCACGGTCACGAGTTGCCTGGAACTTGGCGGGACGGCCGGGGATTCGGTCGTGCTCGAAGCCTGCGCGGGTTCGAGCCAGCCGCGATGAAATCCGCGTCGCGATCGGCACGAGCCTGGACTTGGTGCCGCCTCGTCCTTTGCAATAGGCCTCGGCCTTGGCGAGCGAGCGGCCGGCGACGAGCAAGGTCAGACGCGGCTCGCTCTCCAGCAACTGCACGATGCGTCCGCCGAAGGTGCCGTAACCGCGGACAATCAGAAGCTTCATCCGACCCTCCGATCTCAACTGATCAGCCGCTGTCGCAGCTCGGCGGAGGGGATCTCGCAGCTGTGTTTGCGGCCGAACAGCGCACAGCGGTTCTTGGCGATGCGGTCGTACAGCCAGTCGCGCAGCGGCCGCGGCAGGACGAGCAGCAATCTCGCGGCGCGCCACGGCCAGCCGAGCGCCGCCATGACGGCGACGAAACTGTCGAGCTTCGTGAAGGCGGCGCCGTCGATGATGGCGAGGTTGCTGTCGTAATCCTCGGTCGGCAGGCCGTGCTCACGAAACAGCGCCTCGCCGAGCGGCGATTGCGCGGTGGCCAAGCGGAAGCGTTTCTTGCGGTCGATCTTGAGGACGATCTGGACGAAGCCCGAGCAGAACACACAGACGCCGTCGAACACGAGCAGCGGCTGGCGGGCATCGTAAGCTTGGCCTGGGAGAAGGGGACGTTTCTGTTCGGACAGGTCGGTCATGTCGGCCCCGGCTGCTTGTGCCCCTAGGCACTAAGCTAGGGGGACACTAAGCCAGCCGGCGGCGGCGTCAAAGTCGCGGCGTTGTCGCACGCCTGCCGTCGATGACGGCGGGGCGCTCGTCACGATAGGTCGTGGCGCGGGTGTCGGCGACCGGCTTGCAGATCCGGCTGTTGTGGCGGCTGTCGAGCATCGTGGTCAGTGCGTGCCGATGCCGAGCGAGTTGCCGCGGCGTGCGCAGGCCGGGCCCGGGCCGCGCATGTAATAGCGCTCGGGCCGATAGGTCGGCGCGACGAATTCGCGGATGGCGGCGGCATAGCCGGCGATGTGGTTCCAGAAGTTCATTTTCCCTGTCCCTGTCCCGTTTTCGGATGTCCCTTCCGAATTGCGGGGATCATAGCCTCGAGGCGTGAATAGTCGGTGAACGCCATGTTAATTTCTGGTCCGAAACGCGTTGCATCGTGGCCGGAATGCGGCTGATTCGCGGTGTTTCCACGCCTTTTGTCGCGTTTCCGGCTCGTGTGACTTTTGCATCACATATGTTTCGTCTCTATGTCGCTTGGGCGCGCTTCTGTTTCACGCATCGAAGGTGGCTTGAAATTTCCGTGCGGCGTCGTCCGCCGGCAGGAACCTGCCCTGCGCGGTGACGTTGATCGATCAAGGCCGGGGCCGAACCCGGCCGCGTTGGCGGCGGACCGGCCGCGCAACTTCCGGACAACACCAGACATGGAAGGCAACCGCCATGGGTTTCTTTTCGAAGGACATCAAGACGCTGGACGACCTCTTCGTCCACACGCTGCGCGACATCTATTATGCCGAAAAACAGATCGAGAAATCGCTGCCGAAGATGATCGACAAGGCGACGGATTCGCAATTGAAAGCCGGTTTCGAGAAGCATCTCGCGCAGACCAAAGGCCACATCGAACGGGTCGAGCAGGTATTCGAGCTGCATGGCGTCAAGGCCAAGACCGTCAACTGCCCCGCCATCGACGGCATCCTCGAGGAGGCTGACGACGTGAGCGGCGACGTGGAGGACAAGGAGGTCCTCGATGCCGCGCTGATCGCCTCGGCTCAGGCCGTCGAGCATTACGAGATAACGCGCTACGGCACGCTGATCGCCTGGGCCAAGCAGCTCGGCCGCAGCGACTGCGCCAATGTGCTGGCCAAGAACCTCAAGGAAGAAGAGGCGACAGATCGCAAGCTCACCGAGATCGCGGAAAGCAAGGTCAACCTCC
>NZ_RZSR01000439.1:0-4816 GCF_004023265.1 Mesorhizobium sp. M1A.F.Ca.IN.020.06.1.1 | reverse complement strand
TGGTGAGGCTGGCGATGCCGACATGGCGCCACAGCACTTCGCCATCGCGGCAGAGCACGGCGGCGCTGTTCAGCTGATGGGTCTTGCCCGACAAGGCCAGGAGATGCCTCCGCGCCCCTTCCATATCGGCCGGCTTGTGGAAAATTTCGTCGCCAAGCGACAGCGTCTGGTCGCAACCGAGCACCAGCGCGCCCGGCCGGCGCTCGCTGACCTCGGTCGCCTTGGCTTCGGCAAGGATCGAAGCGACATCCTCGGGAGACACGCCGCTGTCCTGCAAGGGCGCCTCGAGCGCGCGCTCGTCGACGTCTGCCGGCACCGCCTCGATGTCGAGCCCGGCATTGATAAGCATTGCCTTGCGGAACGGGCTGCCCGAAGCGAGGACGATTTTGCCGGCCATACTGGTTCACCAACGGTTGCGATCCGTCCAGCGCCCGTCACCCGTCTCGGCGCTATGCGCCGAGCCACCTTCTCTCAGGACGGAATGCTCACTTATATCGCCTGCCCTAGCGCGTCTTGCCCCGCAGGGCAACGATCGCCGCCGCGGTTTCCTCGATCGAGCGCCGGCTGACGTCGATCATCGGCCAGCCATGCCTGGTGCAGAGCTGACGCGCATAGGCGAGCTCCTCGGCGATGGCGGCGCGGTCGACATAGTCGGTCGGCACGTAGTTGTTGCTGTTGCCGAGGATGCGGTTCTGGCGGACATGCGAGATGCGCTCGGCCGTGGCGACGAGGCCGACGATCAGCGGCGTCCTGGCGTTGATCAGGCTTTCCGGCAGCGGCACGCCGAGCACGATCGGAATGTTGGCGGTCTTGATTCCGCGATTGGCGAGATAGATGCTCGTCGGCGTCTTGGAGGTGCGCGAGATGCCGATCAGCACGACATCGGCATCGTCCATGTTGGCCGGCAACTGGCCGTCGTCATGCTCCATGGTGAAGTTCAGCGCATCGATGCGGCGGAAATATTCGGCGTCGAGCACATGCTGGGCGCCGACGCGCCGGCCGGCCGGCGTGCCGAGATAGGACTGGAAGACGCTGAGCACGGGCTCCAGCACCGAGACGCAGGGCAGGCCCATGGCGGCGCAGCGCTCGTCGATGCTGCGCGCGAGCTTCTGGTCGACGACGGTGTAGAGAATGATGCCGGGCTCCTCCTCGATATCCTCGAACACCTTGGCGACCTGCTTTTCCGTGCGGATCAGCGGATAGATGTGCTCGATGGCGCGCGCGTCCTTATATTGCGCGGAGGCGGCGCGGCCTGCCGCCAGCAGCGTCTCGCCGGTGGCGTCGGAAATCAGATGCAGATGGAAGAAGCTCTGGGGTTTGTTCACAAGAGTTGGTTCCAGACTGTGGGCAGATGTGGACAAGGTTGGACAGAAAGGTCGTGACGTCGAAGGCGACTGTATCAGATGCCACCTTGTCCACAATTCGCCCCGCTGTAGGCTTTGTCGGGGCGCTGGGGACAAAACCGGGGACCAACTTTTCTTGGCCGATATCATCCACAGCTCGAGGTCCGCAGCAGAAGAGCCAAGGCGCTGACTCGAAAGCCTGAATCCAGTTCGTCCCCAAATCGCTCCAAATTGAGAAAGCGGCTGCGCGACAATATGCTGACTGGCCTTTTCGAGCGGCAGGCGGGACAGGTCACAACCACCACAACCAACAGACTCTTAGAATCAGAAGACTCTTTTAAAATAGATATTTGATTTAAGAGACCTGGAGAGGGCGAGCACTGGATGGCTGGGAAACGGATCGTGCTGGACGTCCTCAAGGGCGAGACGGTTTCACCGCCGCCGCTCTGGATGATGCGTCAGGCAGGGCGTTATCTGCCGGAGTATCGCGAGACCCGGAAGCGGGCCGGTTCTTTCCTCGATCTCTGCTATGATCCGGATCTTGCCGTCGAGGTGACGCTGCAGCCGATCGAGCGCTTCGGCTTCGATGCTTCGATCCTGTTCTCCGATATCCTGGTTGTGCCCGATGCGCTGGGACGAGATGTCCGCTTCGAAGAGGGATACGGGCCGATCCTCAAGCCGATTGCGTCGGCCGAAATCGAGGGCCTGGACGGCGAAACGTTTCACGTGAATCTCGAACCGGTCTACGAAACCGTCCGCCGTCTGCGTGCGAAGCTTCCGGTGGAAACGACCTTGATCGGCTTCTGCGGCGCGCCCTGGACGGTGGCGACCTATATGATTGCCGGCCACGGCACACCGGACCAGGGACCGGCCAGGCTTTTCGCCTATCGCGAGCCGGAGGCCCTTGCACGGCTCCTGAAGATACTGGCCGACCATTCGGCCGCCTATCTCATCCGCCAGATCGACGCCGGCGCCGATGTGGTGCAGATTTTCGATTCTTGGTCGGGCGTTCTCGATGAAGCGTCCTTTGAGGCGTTTTGCATCGAGCCCGTTGCCGAGATTGTCCGGCAAGTGGAGGCCGCGCGTCCGGATGTTCCGGTGATCGGGTTTCCCAAGGGCGCCGGCGAGCGCTATCGCGATTACAGGAAGAAGACCGGGATCACCGGGCTCGGGCTCGACTGGACCGTGCCGCTGTCGATGGCAAAGGAATTGCAAAGCGAAGGCGCGGTGCAGGGCAATCTCGATCCGCTTCGCCTGGTTGCCGGCGGCAGGGCGCTGGCCGACGGCGTCGACGCCATCCTTCGCACGCTGGGCAACGGGCCGCTGATCTTCAATCTCGGCCACGGCATCACGCCGGAAACGCCTGTGGCACATGTCGAGGCCATGGTGAAAATGGTGCGGAGCCATCGATGACAGAGACGATCAACGAGAACAGCGCCGGCCAGGCGATGAAGCGCATGTTGATCGGCATCGTCCTGCTGGTCGTCCTGACCGCCCTGCTCTTCCTTGTGGCGCCGGACAGCTTCTATCCCTGGGCGAAGGCAATCCATGTGATTGCCGTCATCGCCTGGATGGCCGGGATGCTCTATCTGCCTCGGCTTTTCGTCTATCATGTCGACGCCGAGAAAGGCTCCGTGCAGTCCGAGACCTTCAAGGTGATGGAGCGCCGGCTGCTGCGCGCCATCATCAACCCGGCGATGACCGTGACCTGGGTGTTCGGGCTTTGGCTCGCCTGGAAGGGCTTCGGTTTCCAGGGCGGCTGGCTGCACGCCAAGATCCTCGCCGTGCTGCTGCTTTCGGGTCTGCACGGCTATCTCGCCGGCGCGGTGAGAAAATTTGCCGAGGACAAGAACGAAAAGCCGGCGAGGCACTGGCGGATCGTCAATGAACTCCCCACATTGCTGATGATCGTCATCGTCATCCTGGTCATCGTGAAGCCGTTCTGAGGCTTCCCCACACCCGGCAAAAGGCGGCTTGCTCTTTCAGGCGACCGACGATAAAAGACGGGTCTTCCTTCCCGTCATGCGCCGCCCCTTTCTCGCTTTCGGCCGCGCCCGGCATTTGTCGCATCCAGCCGATTTTTTCTCCCCAAAGCCTACCCAGAGTCCATCTAATGCAAGAAATGAAACTCGCAGAGTTCAAAAACAAGAAGCCGCCGGAGCTGATCGCTTACGCCGAATCGCTCGAGGTGGAGAACGCCAGCGTCATGCGCAAGCAGGAGCTGATGTTCGCGATCCTGAAAAAGCTCGCCATCCAGGACGTCGAGATCATCGGCGAAGGCGTGGTCGAGGTACTGCAGGACGGTTTCGGCTTCCTGCGCTCGGCCAACGCCAATTACCTGCCGGGTCCCGACGATATCTATATTTCACCGTCGCAGATCAGGCGCTTTTCGCTGAAGACCGGCGATACGGTCGAAGGGCCGATCCGCAGCCCGAAAGAGGGCGAGCGTTATTTCGCGCTGCTCAAGGTCAACACCATCAATTTCGATGATCCGGAGAAGATCCGGCACAAGATCCACTTCGACAACCTGACGCCGCTCTACCCGACCTCGCGGCTGAAGATGGAGGTCGACAATCCCCCGACCAAAGACATCTCGCCGCGTGTGATCGACCTGGTGGCGCCGATCGGCAAGGGGCAGCGCGCGCTGATCAACGCTCAGCCGCGCACCGGTAAGACGGTGCTGTTGCAGAACATCGCGCACTCGATCACCGCCAACCATCCGGAATGCTATCTGATCGTTCTTCTGATCGACGAGCGTCCCGAGGAAGTGACCGACATGCAGCGCTCGGTCAAGGGCGAAGTCATTTCCTCGACCTTCGACGAACCGGCGGCGCGCCATGTGCAGGTCGCTGAAATGGTGATCGAGAAGGCCAAGCGCCTGGTCGAGCATGGGCGCGATGTCGTCATCCTGCTCGATTCCATCACCCGCCTCGGCCGCGCCTACAACACCGTGGTGCCGTCATCCGGCAAGGTGTTGACCGGCGGTGTCGACGCCAACGCGCTGCAGCGTCCGAAGCGCTTCTTCGGGGCCGCCCGCAACATTGAGGAAGGCGGGTCGCTGACCATCATCGCCACCGCGCTGATCGACACCGGCAGCCGCATGGACGAAGTCATCTTCGAAGAGTTCAAGGGCACCGGTAACTGTGAAATCCAGCTCGACCGCAAGGTGGCCGACAAACGCATCTACCCGGCGATCGACATCCTCAAGTCCGGGACCCGCAAGGAGGACCTTCTGGTGCCGCGTTCGGATCTGCAGAAGATCTTCGTGCTGCGCCGGATCCTTGCGCCGATGGGAACGACCGATGCGATCGAATTCCTCATCGACAAGCTCAAGCAGACCAAGACCAACGCGGATTTCTTCGATTCGATGAATACCTGATCGGGCGCCGAGGGACCGGTCCTTTCTTCGGCATACAAGACGGAGCAAGGAGCGCGGCGACGCTGCGCAGAACCCTAAGTCCATGCCGTTGTTT
>NZ_RZSR01000438.1:0-4836 GCF_004023265.1 Mesorhizobium sp. M1A.F.Ca.IN.020.06.1.1 | reverse complement strand
ATTGCGGGCTTTGTAGACAAGGGCTCCGATCACCACCATAAGGGCGAGGAACAGAAGACCGAGATTGACGATCATGAAGCGGATGAGCTTCCGGCGCACTTTTTCGGCCGCAGGGTCGAGCGGCTTCTCCTCATCTTCTTCGGCGATCGGCCGGGCCATGACTAAACAATCCGCAACGGGTTTCGATGAGCGCTCATAGCGAAGAGACCTCGATTTTGATAGGGCCCCGATTTTGAGACAGGATCAATTGCCGGGCGATGAGTTGGGTGGAGCGGTGGAGCTGGAAACCGGCGCCGATGCCGCAGGCAAGCGCCTCGACCAGTGGCTCACCGCCCAGCTCGGCCCGGAGATCTCACGCAGCCGCGTGCAGGCCCTCATCAAGCAGGGTGCGGTTACGATCGCCGGCAAGCCGGTCGAAGAGGCAAAGCGCAAGATGGCGCCGGGCGAGCGTGTCGCGGTCATCATGCCGCAGCCGGAGCCTGCCGAGCCGCAAGGCGAGGCCATTCCTCTCGACATCCTTTACGAGGACGACGAGCTGATCGTCGTCAACAAGCCGGCGGGGCTGGTTGTGCATCCCGGCGCCGGCAACTGGACCGGCACACTGGTCAACGCGCTGATCCATCATTGCGGCGACAGTCTTTCCGGCATCGGCGGCGCCAGGCGACCGGGCATCGTCCACCGGCTGGACAAGGAAACCAGCGGCGTCATGGTGGTGGCCAAGACCGACCGCGCCCACAAGGCACTGTCCGAGGCCTTCGCCGATCATGGCCGGACGGGCGACCTCGAACGCGCCTATCTGGCGCTGGTCTGGGGCATTCCGCAGCGGCCGACCGGCACCGTCGAGGCCGCGCTCGGCCGCGCCGCCGACCGGGTGCGGCGCGCGGTGGTTCCCGAAGGCCGGGACGACGCCCGGCATGCCGTTACCCATTTCACCGTCGTCGAGCGTTTCGGCGGGCGGCAGAAGGAATTCACCACCGCAAGTCTGATCGAATGCCGCCTCGAGACCGGCCGCACGCACCAGATCAGGGTGCATATGGCGCATATCGGTCATCCGGTGGTCGGCGATCCGGAGTACGGCCAGGCCTTCCGCACCAAGGCCAACCGGCTGCCGGAACCGCTGAAAGGCGAGGTCAAGGCATTTTCCAGGCAGGCGCGAAAGGCCTGGCTCCTTGAATTCAGACACCAGAAAAAACATCTACCGATGCGGTTCGAGGCGCCGATGCCGAGGGACATGGAGGAACTTGTCGGCGGCTTTCGAATGCTCTGAACCGCCATCAAGACGCTTCAAACCAGCCATCAAAAACCTGACTGGCGTTGTTCACTTCAGCGTGACACACTGTTTCGTGTTGAACAAATGCCTGTCCTTTCTGGTTTTGTTCCTATATACAGCAGTTGCCGCGAATGAGCCGATTGGCATTCGCGTCACATGCCCGCCGCGTTACGGGGGCATCACTCCAATAGAGAGGGGGCGCTATCATGGCCCAGTCACTACCCAGTATCGTTTCCGGTGAAGGCGGTCTCGCCCGCTACCTGGAAGAAATCCGTCGCTTTCCGATGCTTCAGCCCCAGGAAGAGTACATGCTCGCCAAGCGTTATGCCGAGCATCAGGACACTTCCGCCGCGCACAAGCTCGTCACCAGCCATTTGCGGCTCGTCGCCAAGATTGCCATGGGCTATCGCGGCTACGGCCTGCCGATCGGCGAGGTGATCTCGGAAGGCAATGTCGGCCTCATGCAGGCTGTCAAGAAATTCGAACCGGAGCGCGGCTTCCGGCTCGCCACCTACGCTATGTGGTGGATCAAGGCCTCGATCCAGGAATACATCCTGCGCTCGTGGAGCCTGGTCAAGATGGGCACCACCGCCAACCAGAAGCGCCTGTTCTTCAACCTGCGCAAGGTGAAGGGCCGGATCCAGGCGCTCGACGACGGCGACCTCAAGCCCGACCAGATCGCCGAGATCGCCACGCGTCTCAACGTTTCCGAGGCCGAAGTGGTGTCGATGAACCGTCGCCTGTCGGGCGACGCTTCGCTCAACGCCCCGATCAGGGCGAGCGAAGGTGAGTCCGGTGAATGGCAGGACTGGCTGGTCGACGATCACGAAAGCCAGGAAGAGATGCTGATCGAGCAGGACGAGCTGGAAAACCGGCGCTCGATGCTGTCGGGCGCGCTGTCGGTGCTCAACGACCGCGAGCGGCGCATCTTCGAGGCGCGTCGTCTGGCCGAAGAGCCGCTGACGCTGGAAGAGCTGTCGGCCGAGTTCGACATCAGCCGCGAGCGCGTGCGCCAGATCGAGGTGCGCGCCTTCGAGAAGGTGCAGGACGCGGTCAAGGCCGCGGCCAAGCGTCAAAACCAGGCGCTGCGCACCATCGAAGCGCAGCCGGCGGCGTAAAAGCTCGAGGCATTACGCAAAGACAAAACGGCGGCGCCAGCGTCTGGCGCCGCCGTTTTTATTTGGCCCTACAACGCCCGCGATTGGCGAAAGCTGTGGTTCGCCCCTTTCTCCCCGTCACTATACGGGGAGAAATGTCCGGCAGGACAATAAGGGGCAGCGCCGAGATTACGAGCTTATCACGTCAGGACAACGTCCGTTGACGCGGTAATCACCGAACGCCGCGCCACCCCTCATCCGCCTTTCGGGCACCTTCTCCCCGTGGAACGGGGGAGAAGGAAAGCTCACGCTGTCGGCTGCTTGGTCTTGCGCAGATACGGCAACACCGTCTCGTAGGCGCCGAAGCGCTTGATCGCGTCCTCGTTGGAGACGGCGGCGGTGATGATCACGTCCTCGCCCTGCTTCCAGTTTGCCGGCGTCGCCACCTGGTGCTTGGCCGTCAGCTGGATGGAATCGATGACGCGCAGGATCTCATCGAAGTTGCGGCCGGTGGTCATCGGATAGGTCAGCACCAGCTTGATCTTCTTGTCCGGGCCGATGACGTAGACCGAGCGCACCGTGGCGTTGTCGGCCGGCGTGCGCCCTTCAGAGCTCTCGCCGGCGCCCGCCGGCAGCATCTCGTAAAGCTTGGCGACGGCGAGATCCTTGTCGCCGATCAGCGGATAGTTCACCGTCTGGCCGGTAGCTGTCTTGATGTCGGCCTGCCATTTGTCGTGGCTCGACACCGGATCGACGGAAATGCCGATGATCTTGACGTTTCGCTTTTTGAATTCGCCCTCGAGCCCGGCCATCGTGCCGAGCTCGGTCGTGCAAACCGGCGTGAAGTTCTTCGGATGGCTGAAGAGCACTGCCCAGCCGTCACCGATCCATTGATGGAAATTGATCGTCCCTTGCGTAGTCTCGGCCGTGAAATCCGGCGCGATATCGTTGATACGAAGGCTCATCGCGTGCTCCCTACCCTGTGACATGGCGCCGGCCTGGGCTAACCCCATCGGCGCGTGTCAGCTTCTATACCGCCGGAAGGAACGGTTCAAAAGGCTTGTGTCTGCAAGCGTGATCGGAACGATGGAAAAATTTCTGCTTTTCCTGGAAAAGACAGCAGAATTTCCATAGCGGACGCAGGGGATTGGCGGCTTAAGCCTTCTTCACCGCCAGCGTCGTCGCAAGGTCTTCCATGCGCTGCGCAAGTGCCGCGAGCGCGGTCGTCAGCACGCTGTCGCTCTTGTCGGCCTTGGTCAGCGCCTCGTCGCGCGTCTTGCGCAGCGTCAGCACCTCGCTCTCCATGCCCTTGACCCGCTTGTTGAGCTCCGAAAGCTCATCCATCACCATGATGCCGGCCATGACGGTCAGCCGCTGGTCGCCGATCTCGCCGAACGAATCCTTCAAATGCATGACATACCGGTCGAAGCGCTCGGCGAGGTCGATCAGATGCTCTTCTTGGCCCTCGTCGCAAGCCATCCGGTACTGCTTGCCGTCGATGGAAACGGTGACCTGTGCCATTGGCTTACCTGTCCAGTACCGCGCGAATGGTTTCCATGGCGGTCACCAGCCGGCGCGACACTTCCTTGTTGGCATCTTCCAGCCGTTCGGCGCGGGCCTCGGAATTGTCGAGCTCCTGCGCCAGCCGCGAGCGGTCGGCGTTCATGCGCTGCACCTCGGCCTCGGCCTCGGAATAGTCGCGCTCATGCTCGAGCCGCGCCGCCACGGCGTTTTCCAGTCCCTCCATGGCTTTGCCGAGCCTGGCGATGACTTCCTTGAGGGTCGTTTCCCCGGTCATGGCCTTCGTCCTATGCCCTGCCCGTCACCGAATCGCTCGCGTTCAGAACGCGTTATCTCGGAAAGATTAGGCGCCGGGTGAAGCGCGCGTCAATAAAGCTCTCGCGACTGTCCCCCGCTAACGCTAATGTAGCGTCGCCGCCGCCTTCACAAGGCCGGCAAAAAAGCACCGATTTGTTGACTCAAAGGCCGCGCCTGCTATGTGTCGCGCACCCTTTCCACGGGCTCTCCCAAAGCTCCAACCCCTATTCCGGAGGAAGCATGACCTCGCGTGAACAACATGATCGGATGGCCAATGCGATCCGTTTTCTTTCCATGGACGCCGTCGAGAAGGCCAATTCCGGCCACCCCGGCCTGCCCATGGGCTGCGCCGACATCGCTACGGTGCTGTTCACCCGCTTCCTGAAATTCGACGCCAAGGCCCCGCACTGGGCAGACCGCGACCGTTTCATCCTGTCGGCCGGCCACGGCTCGATGCTGCTCTATTCGCTCCTGTACCTCACCGGCTACGAGGACATGACGATCGACCAGATCAAGAATTTCCGCCAACTCGGATCGAAGACCGCCGGCCATCCCGAATACGGCCATGCCGCCGGCATCGAGACCACCACCGGTCCGCTCGGCCAGGGCCTCGCCAACTCGGTCGGCTTCGCGCTCGGCGAGCGCATCATG
>NZ_RZSR01000437.1:0-4853 GCF_004023265.1 Mesorhizobium sp. M1A.F.Ca.IN.020.06.1.1 | reverse complement strand
GCGCTGCTCCAGGCGATGCGCATGCCCTTGCCGCCGCCGCCGGCCGAGGCCTTGATCATCACCGGATAGCCGATCTTGCCGGCAATCCTTTCGGCGTGGTCGGCATTTTCGATGACGCCCAGCCAGCCGGGCACGGTCGAAACCTTGGCCTGGCTGGCGAACTTCTTCGATTCGATCTTGTCGCCCATTGCGCGGATCGCCTCGGGCTTCGGTCCGATGAAGATGATGCCTTCCTTTTCCAGCGCTTCGCAGAAAGAGGCGCGTTCCGACAGGAAGCCATAACCCGGATGCACCGCTTCGGCGCCGGTTTCCTTGCAGGCGGCGATGATCTTCTCAGGCACTAGATAGCTCTGCGTGGCCGGCGACGGGCCGATATGCACAGCCTCGTCGGCCATTTCGACATGCACGGCGTCGCGATCGGCATCCGAATAAACCGCGACCGTGGCGATCCCCATCTTGCGCGCCGTCTTGATCACGCGGCAGGCGATCTCGCCGCGATTGGCGATCAGGATCTTCTTGAACATTCGGATGTCGTTCCTCCGGCGAAGCCATCCAGTTCTATGGACAATCCCGACGCGCCTCAAGTGTCTGCAGCCCCTGCCCTTCGGCGCTCGATGCTTTTGCAGAAGCGGCGTCGAAAAACGTCGCAACAGACGTTGGCCGCCACCTTCGAACCCGGTAAGGTGGTGGCGAGCGCAAGAAAATGGCAGGCGGTATTCGCCTCGCCGGGCAGGCTCGGCGGCCTGCCATAAAGCTGAGACTTTTAAGATTGCCCTGGGAGGAATGCCTCATGAAAACGCGTGCCGCAGTTGCCGTTGGTGCCGGAAAGCCGCTGGAGATCATGGAGGTGGATCTTGAGGGGCCGCGCGAGGGCGAGGTGCTGATCGAGGTCAAGGCGACCGGCATCTGCCACACCGACGAGTTCACGCTCTCGGGCGCCGATCCGGAAGGCATCTTTCCGGCGATCCTCGGCCATGAAGGCGCCGGCATCGTCGTCGATGTCGGCAAGGGCGTCACCTCGGTCAGGAAGGGCGACCATGTCATCCCGCTCTACACGCCCGAATGCCGGCAGTGCCCGTCCTGTCTCTCGCGCAAGACCAATCTGTGCACCGCCATCCGCGCCACGCAGGGCCAAGGCCTGATGCCCGACGGCACCTCGCGCTTTTCGGTCGGCGGCGAGAAGCTGTTCCACTATATGGGCTGCTCGACCTTCTCCAACTTCACCGTGCTGCCGGAGATCGCGGTCGCCAAGGTCAATCCCGACGCCCCCTTCGACAAGATCTGCTATATCGGCTGCGGCTTGACCACCGGCATCGGCGCCGTCATCAACACGGCCAAGGTCGAGCAGGGCGCCACCGCGGTCGTCTTCGGCCTCGGCGGCATTGGCCTCAACGTCATCCAGGGCCTTCGCCTGGCCGGCGCCGACATGATCATCGGCGTCGACTTGAACAACGACAAGAAGGCCTGGGGCGAGAAGTTCGGCATGACGCATTTCGTCAATCCGCAGGAGATCGACGGCGACATCGTGCCTTACCTGGTCAAACTGACCAAGCGCGGCGCCGACCAGATCGGCGGCGCCGACTACACCTTCGACTGCACCGGCAACACCAAGGTGATGCGCCAGGCGCTCGAGGCCTCGCATCGCGGCTGGGGCAAGTCGGTCATCATTGGCGTTGCCGGCGCCGGCCAGGAGATTGCGACGCGGCCCTTCCAACTGGTCACCGGCCGGACCTGGATGGGCACCGCCTTTGGCGGCGCGCGCGGCCGCACCGACGTGCCGAAGATCGTCGACTGGTACATGGAAGGCAAGATCCAGATCGACCCGATGATCACTCATACGCTGACGCTCGACGACATCAACAAGGGTTTTGATCTCATGCATGAGGGCAAGTCGATCCGCAGCGTCGTGGTTTATTGAAGCAATGCCGCATCGGTCGCGGGCTGGAGCCCGCGACCTTTGCGGCTCAACATGGGAGGAAGGACGAATGGCGGAAAAACTGCATCCGAAGATCGACAACGGGCTGCCGAAGGAAAGTGCTGCCTTTTCCGGCGGCACGCTGGTCTGTCTCTGCACCAGCAACCCGGTGAAGGTGAAGGTCAAGGGCCAGATCGCCCACAACCATGCCTGCGGCTGCACCAAATGCTGGAAGCCGGAAGGCGCGGTGTTCTCGGTCGTCGCCGTTGCCGGCACCGGCGACGTCACTGTGGCCGAGAATGGCGACAAGCTGAAGGTGGTCGACCCGGCAGCGCTGATCCAGCGCCATGCCTGCACCAGCTGCGGCGTGCACATGTACGGCCCGGTCGAGCGCGACCATCCCTTCAAGGGTCTGTCCTTCATCCATCCCGAGCGTTTCGAGGAGGACGGCTGGTCGCCGCCCGGCTTTGCCGCCTTTGTCTCCTCCATCATCGAAGCCGGCGTCGACCCGAGCCGCATGGACGGCATCCGCGGCCAGCTGAAGTCGATCGGGCTCGAACCCTATGACTGCCTCAACCCCGCCCTGATGGACTACATCGCCACCTGGACGGCGAAGAAGTCGGGAGCCTTGGCGGCCTGACGATTGCGGGATTTCTGGTAAAGGGCCGGCCAACGCCGGCCCTTTGCACATTTGGAGAGACGATGCCCGCACCCATCATCTACGTCGACGCCGATGCCTGCCCGGTGAAAGCCGAGGTCGAGAAGGTCGCGGAACGTCACGGCATTGCCGTTACCTATGTTTCTAATGGCGGCCTGCGCCCGTCGCGCGATCCGATGATCCGCAATGTCGTCGTCTCCAAGGGCGCGGATGCCGCGGACGACTGGATCGTCGAGAACGCCAAACCCAACGATGTCGTGGTGACGGCCGATATCCCGCTTGCCGCGCGCGCGGTGGCGCTCGGCGCGCATGTGCTGGGACCTACGGGCCGTCCCTTCACGCCCGAGACCATCGGCATGGCGGTGGCGATGCGGGATTTGAAGCAGCATCTGCGCGAGACCGGCGAAAGCCGCGGCTTCAACGCCGCCTTCACGGCGAAGGACAGGTCAAACTTTCTCGGCGAGCTCGACCGCATCTTGCGGCGGGCGCTCAAATCCGCCACACCCGGCTGACTCGAAGCCCTTTGAGAACCGGCCATGGGCGACGACATATCCCTCAACACGCCGATCCACCGGCACGTGCAGTTCGCTTTGGCTGCGGCCATCGGCATTGTCGCGCTGCTTCTCGCCCTGATGCTGGGGGCGCCGCTGCCCTACTCCATCGGCGCCAACCTCTTCTTCGCCGCTTACACTCTTCTGGTGCTGGTCGCGATGCCGAGGCTCACCGTCCGTTACCTGAGCAAGAACGCGCGTGCCACGGACCTGCCGGTGCTGCTGATTTTTGCGGTCACGCTCCTGGTCGTCGGCCTCGCCATCGGCTCGCTGTTTCAACTCATCAACCAAAAGGCTGCCGCGCATCCGCTGGAGGTTCTGTTCGCGATGCTGTCGATCCCGCTTGGCTGGTTCACAATCCATGCGATGGCCGCGCTGCATTATGCGCATGTCTACTGGATGGACGGCGACGAGATCGACGAGAAAACCAGGAAGAAGAATCCGGTCGGCGGCCTCGATTTTCCCGGCGGCAAACGCCCGGAAGGCTGGGATTTCCTGTATTTCGCGACCGTCATCGGCATGACTGCGCAAACCGCCGACACTGGGATAACGACCTCGCGCATGCGCCAGGTCGTGCTCGTCCATTCGATCCTGAGCTTTTTCTTCAACACGGTGATCGTCGCCGCCGCGGTCAATCTCGCGGTCAGCCTGGGCAGTCCATAATAAATCCGTGATCGGATGAAACAACGCTTGGGCCGGAGACGTATTGGGAGGAGAACAAGGCTCTGAGAGGCCGCAGAAGATGCAGCCGGGAGGACACCTAGATATGGAGACCGTCGCCAGAAGCGAACCCTCCACCGAGGTAGAAGCATCCACGCCGAAGGACCCGACGCTGATTTACCGGCAATCGGGCTGGACGCGCCTGACCCATTGGCTCTGGGCGTTCTCGCTGTTCTTCATGCTGCTTTCGGGCCTGCAGATCTTCAACGCGCGCCCGCAACTCTACATCGGCAAGGAATCGGGCTTCCAATACAACAATACGATCCTCGAGATCGGCGCCGAAAACACAGACGGCGGACCGCGCGGCTTTACCAAAATCTTCGGGCATCGCTTCGACACCACCGGCGTGCTCGGCTGGTCCGGCCCTCCCGGACAGGAAACGCCGCGCGCCTTTCCGTCCTGGGCGACGATCCCGTCCTACTACGACCTCGGCACGGCCCGCGTCGTGCATTTCTTCTTCGCCTGGGTGCTGAGCGCAACACTGCTCATTTGGCTGGTCGCGAGCCTGATCAGCGGCCATATCCGTCGCGATCTTGCCCCTCGCCTGGATGACTTGCGCAAGCTGCCGCGCGACATCCTCGACCATGCGAGGCTGAAATTCCACTACGCGCGCGAATACAACACGCTGCAGAAAATGGCCTATGGCGGCGTGCTCTTCGTGCTGTTGCCGCTGATGATCATCACCGGGCTTGCGATGTCGCCGAGCATGAATTCGGTGCTTCCCTGGCTCAATGAAATCCTGGGCGGTCGGCAGACGGCTCGCACCATCCACTTCATTGTCATGGTGCTGCTCGTGCTCTTCTTCGTCGTCCATATGCTGATGATCGTGGCGGCCGGCCCGATCAACGAGCTGCGCTCGATCATCACCGGCTGGTACCGCACCGACCCGCCCGTAAAGCACGACCAGGCCACCGAGAGGAGCGCCTGACATGGCAAAATTCCAGATTAGCCGCCGGAAGTTCTTAACCTCCGCCAGCCTCGGTCTGTCAGGCATCGCGCTGTCCGGCTG
>NZ_RZSR01000436.1:0-4867 GCF_004023265.1 Mesorhizobium sp. M1A.F.Ca.IN.020.06.1.1 | reverse complement strand
AGTATGTCTCGGCCAATCCGACCGGCCCGATGCATGTCGGCCATTGCCGGGGCGCCGTCGTCGGCGACACTTTAGCCAACCTGATGGCCTTCGCCGGCTACGACGTGACCAAGGAATATGTCATCAACGATGCCGGCTCGCAGATCGACGTGCTTGGACGCTCGACCATGCTGCGCTATCGCGAGGCGCTCGGCGAAGCAGTCGGCGAGATTCCGCCAGGCCTTTATCCAGGCGACTATCTGATACCCGTCGGGCAGGCGCTGGCCGAACAGTTCGGCCTCGGCCTGCTGGAGATGCCGGAAGACGAGGCGCTGGCGATCGTCAAGGATCGCACGGTCGACGCGATGATGGCGATGATCCGCGAGGATCTGGCGCTGCTCAACGTGCATCATGACGTGTTCTTCTCCGAACGCACGCTGCATGCCGACAACGCCAAGAAGATCCGCGCGGCAATCGCCGACCTGACGCTGAAGGGCCATATCTACAAGGGCAAGCTGCCGCCGCCGAAGGGCGAGAAGCCGGACGACTGGGAAGACCGCGAGCAGACGCTGTTCCGCTCGACCGCGGTCGGCGACGACATGGACCGGGCGCTGGTGAAGTCGGACGGCTCGTTCACCTATTTCGCCGCCGACGTCGCCTATCTCAAGGACAAGGTCGAGCGCGGCTTCGTCGATCTCATCTATGTGCTCGGCGCCGACCATGGCGGTTACGTCAAGCGGCTCGAAGCGCTGGCGCGCGCGGTCGCCGGCGACACGGTCAAGCTCACGGTCCTGCTCTGCCAACTGGTGAAGCTGTTCCGCGACGGCGAGCCGGTCCGGATGTCGAAGCGGTCAGGGGATTTCGTCACGCTGCGCGACGTGGTGGAGGAGGTCGGCCGCGACCCGATCCGCTTCATGATGCTCTACCGCAAGAATGATGCGCCGCTCGATTTCGACTTCGCCAAGGTCACCGAGCAGTCCAAGGACAATCCGGTGTTCTACGTGCAATACGGTTCCGCGCGCTGCCACTCGGTGTTCCGGCAGGCGAGCGAGCAATTGGGCGAAGCGAATTTCGACCGCGACCGGCTTGTGGCCTCGGTTGCGTCGCTGACGGACGAGGGCGAAATCGGCCTGATCCGGAAACTCGCTGAATATCCACGGCTAATCGAATCCGCGGCGCTTGCGCTGGAGCCGCACCGGCTGGCATTCTACCTCTACGATCTGGCGTCGAGCTTCCACGCACACTGGAATCGGGGCACCGACAACCCAGACTTACGTTTTGTTAAGGTTAACGACCCACAATTGACGTATGCCAGACTGGGGCTGGTGCAGGCTGTTTCGGATGTTTTGACCTCCGGCCTGACGCTGATAGGAGCTGATGCGCCTACCGAAATGCGTTAGGTTTGACTAAAAAGCCTGTCACCTTTTGCCCACATTGCGCTGGTAAGGGCCAACCCTGCGCGACGTCCATGGCGTCCGACTGTGTGCGAGTTCGGGAACAATAATGGCAGACAGAACCCAGCTGAAAGTAGCCGCAAGCAATCATATCGCCGACGACGATCCGTTCGCCGAACTGACCCGCATCATGGGTTTCGATCCGCGTCAACCGGTCAGGCCGCAGTCGCCGGCGGCCGCAAAGGCTGCGCCCGCGAACCAGGCTGCCGATGGGGCCGACTTCGACATCGACCTCGAAAAGGAGCTGATGGGCGACTTCGACATTGCCGAGGAAAGCGAGCCGGTGGCGCAGCAGGCTGCCCAGGCTGCGCCGGCTTACTGGGCTGCCACTCTCAGCGACGACGAGCTCGCCGCTTCTCTCGAACGGGATTTCGTCTTTGACGATGCGGCGGATCACGCCCATTTTGCCACGCCCGCTGTTGCCACGCCCCCAGCGCCGGACCCGGCCGCGGACACGGCATACGACGATGATTTCGAGAAGGCGGTCGCGCGTTCGTTGGAAGTCTCGCCCGTGCAGGACGAGCTTTCCGTCGACCAGGAAATGGCGGCCTCGCTGGATGAGGGCTTCTGGATCGACGACCAGCCTGACACGGACGAGAGCGCCGCCGCGGCCGCCGAGCCTGCGGCTGTCGAGCCTGCTGTCCTTGAGCCTGCGGACGAGACGGCGTTCGACGCCGATTTCGACACTGCGGTCCAGATGTCGCTCGAGGACGAGTTGGCCTTCGATGACCGTGATATTGAGCCCGAAGGCGCCGACGTGCAGCCGATCGAGGCTCACGCCGCTGTCGACCAGCCGATCGCCGCTGAAGACTACGAGAGTGGGTCCGATCAGGCCGAATTCGTTCGGGCCGCAGTTGATCAGGCCCATTTCGATCAGGCCCAATCTGATCAGGCCCAATTTGAGCAGGCGACGGCTGATATCGCCATGGATATCGATCAGCCGCAGCACCTGATCCTGGAGCAGGAACTGTCGGTCGATGACGAGCCATCGCCGGCTCTCGAGGCGCCTGTTGAGGCCGAGCATTTCGCCGCCGATCCCGAGCCCGCCTTCGATCCCCAACCCGATCACGGAGCTGTAGCCGATCAGGTCTTCGAAGACGATTTCGAGCTCAGCTTCCGTGACGCGCTTGCCGAGGAGCCGGAAGGCCCGGCTGTCGATCCTGAACCGGTCGCCGGTCACGAGGCTGCGGCTGAAGAGGTCTTCGGAGACGATTTCGAACTCAATTTCGACAACGTGCCGTCTGGGGAATCGGAAGCGCCGGCTGCCGAGCCCGTCGCCGCGGCGGAGCCGCCATTTGCCGAGCCTGCTCCTTCTGCATCGGCACCGGTTCCGCCGGTTGCGGCAGTCGACCCGGCTAAGCCGGCCGCAGGCGAGCGCAGCCTGGAAGACGAACTCAATGCGCTGCTTGGCGCCATGACGGCGCGGCCAATTCCGGTTGCGCCGGTCCCGGTTGCTCCTGTTCCGGCCGCCGCATCGGCACCGCGGTCGGTCGTTCAGCCGGCTGGCGACACCGACCAGAAGGCTGGCGTGGGCGATGAGCTCGATTGGGACCTCGACGCACGCAACGAGCCCGCCTACGGCACGCAGATCGCCCAGTCCGCCGATGCCGATCTCGATAGGCTGCTCGCCGGCGAACTCGACCGGCAGGGCTTCGAAGGCGCGGCTTCCGAACAGGATGCCGAACCCAGCATAGATTTCGATGACGAGGCTTTCGACGCCGCCTTCGCCAAGGGCATCGAGATGGACGCGCCTGTCGCGCCTGCCGAACCGCCAAAGTCGTGGAGCCGCGTGACCCCGGTCGCAGCGCCGGTGCACGCCTCTTATGCCACGCAGCCTGCGGCTACGGCGCCGCAAACCGCGGCCCCTGCCTACGAACCGGTGAAGGATTATTCCGCATACGCCAAGCCGGCGCCGCAGATGCCGACGCCTGCCTATCGTGCGGAGCCGGCGAAGGACTATGCCGGTTACGCCACGCCGGCCCCGGCGCCGCAGATGTCGGCGCCTGCCGATCGTGAGGAGCCGGCGAAGGACTATGCCGGTTACGCCACGCCGGCCCCGGCGCCGCAGATGTCGGCGCCTGCCTATCGTGAGGAGCCGGCGAGGGACTATTCCGCTTACGCCAAGCCAGCCGCGGCGCCGCAGTCTCGCCAGCAGGAGGAAATGCCCGATGTCGAGACGGTCGATGTGCCGGAGCGCGTGGTGGCGTTGGCCGACGACCTCGACATTCCGGAGCTCAGCTTCGAGGAGGATCAGCCTGCGGCGCCTGCCTATGACGATCTCGATGCCGAGTTTGCCGGCCTGCTTAGCGAGATGAACGCAACCGAGATCGCTCAGGCGCCTGTGCAGAGCCGGGGCTATGAGGACGACTCCCACAATGCCGGACTCAAGACCGGCTACGACCGCCGCGAGTTGCGGGCCGAGACGGCCGCTGCACCGGCGACCCTGTCCTATGCCGCAGCTGCAAGCCAATTCGATGCAGACGATTTGCCCGGCAGCCGGCCGGTCTCGCAGGCGGACGACTTCGCCGTCGACGAACTTGACTACGATCCTGAGCTCGACGAAGCGATGACTGTGCCCGGCTTTGCCGAGCGCGAAGCCGCGAAGCCGCGAAGCCGTGGCATGATGCTTGCCGCGCTCGTCGGCGCCGTTGTGGTCGCGGGCGGTCTCGGCGCTCTCGCCTTCTCCTTTGGCGGCAAGGGCGGCAGCGAAGCGCCCGTGATCGTGAAGGCGGACAATTCGCCGATCAAGGTCAAGCCGCAAAACCCGGGCGGCACCGTGGTGCCGAACCAGGACAACAAAGTCTATGACGCCGTGGCCAAGGGTGGGGCGGCCAAGCCCGCCGAACCGGCGCAGCAGAAACTGGTGACCAACACCGAGGAACCTATCGACGTGGCGTCGAAGGAACCGGCGCAGAGCCGGATCGTCGACCTTTCGCCTGACGACACCGACGCCGCGCCTGGCACCAACTCAGCCGGCAATGCGGCCGCGGCAGCGCCGGTTCCGGACACAGCAGCTCCGGCTGCAGCCGCGCCGGCACCGGCCGCAGCCGCGCCGGCACCGGCCGCAGCCGCGCCGGCACCGGCCGAAGCAGCGCCGGCTCCGGAAGCCGCAGCGCCGGCACCGGAGGCCGCAGCGCCCGCACCGGACGCAGCAGCGCCGGCTGACGCCCAGGCCGCCGCCCCCGCAACCCCACAGCAGGCCGCTCCGGCGCCGAAATCGGAAGACCGCATCGCCCAGGTTCTGCAGGAGGCAGACAAGGGGACCAACAACGATGTCGTCGCCGTGGCGCCGCGCAAGGTGAAGACCATGATGGTGAAGCCTGACGGCTCGCTGGTTCCGCGCCAG
The DNA here is from genome assembly GCF_004023265.1 of Mesorhizobium sp. M1A.F.Ca.IN.020.06.1.1. Classification (NCBI taxonomy): domain Bacteria; kingdom Pseudomonadati; phylum Pseudomonadota; class Alphaproteobacteria; order Hyphomicrobiales; family Phyllobacteriaceae; genus Mesorhizobium; species Mesorhizobium sp. M1A.F.Ca.IN.020.06.1.1. The sequence goes on along the minus strand of NZ_RZSR01000436.1, from coordinate 88 downwards.
GATCCGGCTCCCGCGCCGCAGGTCGCGGCAACCGAACCGACCGATCCGGCGCCGCAGCACGTCGCTTCCGCCGGGCAGGGCGATGCCC
>NZ_RZSR01000435.1:0-4872 GCF_004023265.1 Mesorhizobium sp. M1A.F.Ca.IN.020.06.1.1 | reverse complement strand
TCATTGCGCCAAGCGAGGTCCAGGCCGAAAGCGCGAGGATCAGGAAGGCGAGCACGCTGCCGGTGCCGGCCAGCCGAGGGCGGCGGAAGAGCGCCGCCAGCAGACCGGCGAGCAGCAGGAAGATCGCCAGATTGAGCGGCTGGACGAGAAACCAGAGGATCTTGGAAAGATAATAGAACATCCCTCACCCCATTACGGCGCCGCGCGTCCGTTTGGACGCGCAAAGGACGCCACAACGCTAATGGACTAGATGAGGGACAACGCTACCACCACTTGTCCGGCTGGAACCTGCCCGCGGCCTGTTCGATGACGTGGGCGGTCTGGAACAGCGTTTCCTCGTCGAACGGCCTGCCGATGAGCTGCAGGCCGAGCGGCAGGCCTTTGCGGTCAAGGCCGGCGGGCACCGATATCCCCGGCAACCCGGCCATGTTCACCGTCACGGTGAAGATGTCGTTGAGATACATTTTCACCGGATCGGCGTTCATGTCCTCGTCGGCGACGCCGAAGGCAGCCGACGGTGTGGCCGGGGTCAGGATGACGTCGACACCGGCAGCAAAGACGGTCTCGAAATCGCGCTTGATCAGCGTGCGCACTTTCTGCGCCTGCAGGTAGTAGGCGTCGTAGTAACCCGCGGAAAGCACATAGGTGCCGATCATGATGCGGCGCTTAACCTCGCGGCCGAAGCCGGCGGCGCGCGTCTTCTCATACATGTCGACGATGTCCTTGCCGGGCACGCGCAACCCGTAGCGCACGCCGTCATAGCGGGCGAGGTTGGACGAGGCCTCGGCCGGCGCCACGATGTAGTAGGCCGGCAGCGCGTATTTGGTGTGCGGCAGCGAGATATCGACGATCTCCGCCCCGGCATCCTTCAGCCAGGCAATTCCTTTCTGCCAGAGCGCCTCGATATCCTCGGGCATGCCGTCGACGCGGTACTCCTTCGGAATGCCGACCTTCATGCCCTTGATCGGCTTGCCGATCACCGCCTCGTAGTCCGGCACCGGCCGGTCGACCGACGTCGTGTCCTTCGGGTCGGAGGAGGCCATCGACTTCAACAGGATCGCGGCGTCGCGCACATCGCGCCCGATCGGACCGGCCTGGTCGAGCGAGGACGCGAAAGCGACCACGCCCCAGCGCGAGCAGCGGCCATAGGTCGGCTTGATGCCGACGGTGCCGGTGAAGGCTGCCGGCTGGCGGATCGAGCCGCCGGTATCGGTCGCGGTGGCGCCGGCGCAGAGGAAGGCGGCGACCGCGGAAGCCGATCCGCCGGAGGAGCCGCCCGGCACCAGCTGGGCGTTATCCAACGTCCGCGCGGTCTTCGCGCCGCCGGCCGAGACAAACCCGCCGTCGCCCTGATGCGTCGTCGGCGTCACCACCGTGTCGAGGCGCGAGCGCCGCCAAGGATTGATGACCGGGCCGTAATAGGAGGTCTCGTTGGAGGAGCCCATGGCGAACTCGTCCATGTTGAGCTTGCCGAGCATAACGGCGCCGTCGGCCCACAGATTGGATGTGACGGTCGATTCGTAGCGCGGTTGGAAACCGTCGAGCACATGGCTGCAGGCCTGGGTGTGGACGCCTTCGGTGGCGAACAGATCCTTGATGCCGAGCGGAATTCCTTCGAGCGCCCCGCCCTCGCCCTTGCCGAGCTTCGCGTCGGAAACCTTGGCCATCTCGCGCGCCTTGTCGCCGGTCACCGCGACATAGGCATTGAGCACCGGATTGGCGCGCTCGATCGCCGAGAGATAGGCTTCGGTGATCTCGGCAGCCGAAATCTCCTTGCCGCGCAGCTTGGCGCGGGCCTCGGAAATGGTGAGATGTGTGAGGTCGCTCATCAGGTAAGGCTCTTTTCGTAAAACACCGACCATTCCGAGTCGGGATAATCCAGCACCGGGCCGCAACGCGAAAACCCGGCGCGTTCGTAGACGGCCCAGGCGGCAGGGTGGCGATCGCCGGTCTCCAGAACCAGGCGCTTCAGGCCTTCCTGCCGCGCCAGACCCTCGATCCGCGCAACGATTTGGGCACCGATCTTCTGGCCGCGATGCGTGGGCCGCGTGTACATGCGCTTGACCTCGCCGACCGCGTCCGCATGACGCTTCAGCGCGCCGCAGCCGACCGCAAGGCCAGCGTCGCGGGCGACGAACACGGTCGTGTCGTGGCCAGCCATCTGCTCGACGGTGAGGTGATAGCAATGTTCCGGCGGCGTCAGTTCGAGCAGTGCGGTGTTGAGTTCTGCGACCAGCGCGCGCACGTCGTCCTGCAAGGGCGTCTCGACGCCGATTTCGACGGCCATCCTGCCCTTACTCCACAACCTTGGGAACGAGGAAGAAATTCTCTTCCGTGGCCGGCGCGTTGGCGACGATGTCGACCGCCTTGTTGCCGTCGGTGATCATATCCTGCCGCTTCTTCATCTCCATCGGCGTGACGGAAGTCATCGGTTCGACGCCGGAGACGTCCACCTCGTTCAACTGCTCGACGAAGCCAAGGATGGCGTTCAGCTCGCCTGTCATGCGCTCGGCATCCTGCTCGCTCACCGCAATGCGGGCAAGGTGCGCGACGCGCTTCACGGTCTGAAGATCAACGGACATGTCTATTTGCCTCGGGAAAACCAGTGCGGGCTATAGCGGCGCCGCGCTTGCGGCGCAACATAGATCATGCCGCCGACCGGGATGCGGTGCTTCGGGCGCCGCTCTAGGTAGTGTACCCTACTACATAGGGCGAACGCCTAGATCGTGATCGCCTTGCCGATCTCGGGCAGCGCCACCTTGACGCCGGATCCCTCCATGCCGGCGACGAATTTGTCGGCGGTCTGGTCGATCATCGGGAAGGTGCCGAAATGGCAGGGAACGACCGTATCGAAGCGGAAAAAGCGGCGGCAGGCTAGGGCAGCCACCGCGCCGCCCATGGTGAAGCGATCGCCGATCGGCACGATGCCGATCTTCGGTTCATGCAATTCGTTGATCAGCCCCATATCGGAAAAAATGTCGGTGTCGCCCATGTGGTAGAGCGTCTTGTCCTCCGGGAAATGCAGCACGAGCCCGCCCGGATTGCCGAGATAGGTGTTGGTACCGTCTTGTCCGCCGAACGAAGAGGAGTGCAAAGCCTGGACGAAAGTGGTGGTGAAGGGACCGCAATCGACGGTACCGCCTATATTGCCGGGATTTATCTTCTTATCGCTGACCCCCTGGCCGACGAGATACATGCAGATCTCGAAATTGGCGACAAGCATGGCGCCGCTCTTCTTCAGCACCTCGGCGGCTCCGCTGATATGATCGCTGTGGCCATGGGTCAGAAGAACATGCGTCACCCCTTCGGCTGGATTTTCCCAGCCGCCCGTCCATGACGGATTGCCGACCAGATACGGGTCGATGAGGATCTTGGCGTCGTTGGTCTCGATGCGGAATGCCGAATGTCCATACCAGGTCAGTTTCATGAAGGGATTCCTCGATTTTCTCGTTGCCAGAGGATAGAACGCCGAAAGCAAATTGAAAGTCCCGCGGCCGATCAAAAAGCCGCGCGGCGACTAACCAGGACGAGCGGTTGGGCATCATAAGCATCGAGGAATTGCCGGCACTTCTCGCGGGCGGCCGCACGCTCGCCGGGCTTGATCTGGGCGACAAGACGATCGGCGTGGCGGTGTCGGACCGAAGCCTGTCCTTTGCCCATCCGCGCCCGGTCATCCTGCGCAAGAAGTTTTCGCTCGATGCCGCCCAGTTGCTGGCTCAGCTCGAGAAGGACAATGTCGGCGCGATCGTGCTCGGCCTTCCCGTCAACATGGACGGATCGGAAGGTCCGCGCGCCCAGAAGTCCCGCGCCTTCGCGCGCAACATGGCCGCCTTGTCCGACCTGCCCTTCGTGCTATGGGACGAGCGGCTGTCGACGGTCGCGGCGGAACGGACGCTGATCGAGATGGATTTCTCGCGCAAAAAGCGCGCCGGCAAGATCGATTCGGCGGCGGCGGCCTTTATTCTGCAGGGAGCGTTGGACCGACTCCAGTCGCTCGGCCGAGCTGATCAGGGCTGACAGGGCCTTCCCGGCGCCGCCTGATCCATTCGGCGATTTGGCGCCGGCGGCGGAATGCCACCAGCCCGAGCAGCAGGAAACTGTCGAACACACAGGCCCGCGCCACCATACCGGGGATGATTCCCGGATCGACGCCGAGCATCTGGCCGTAAAGCTGGAAGACCAGGTCGTGCAATTGGCGGCTGAGCATCACGTAGCCGAAATTGATGTCGTTGAGAGACAGGAAGAACCAGCCCCAGAACAGGACCAGCGGGGCCGCCCAGAATGCGAACAAGGCGCGCATCAGCGGCGACCTCCGGGTCTGGTTTCCGGTCGGCTGGAGATGCGGGACAGGAGCGAGCTGTGCGCGACGCCCGCCGCCATGCGATGGGAAACCAGGCTGGCTTCGCTTTCATGCAAGGTCACCGCGGCGAGAGCCGAGCGTCGCTCGGCGAGCACCGCGACATAAGAGGCGAGCAGCGCCGTCATCTGGATGGCGACGACCATGAACAACCCGTTGATGCCTTGCGCGGCGCCGCCGACGAGAATCACCGAAAGCAGGAAGGAGGCGCAGATGAAGGCTATCCGCACCACCGTATCGCCCGCATCCGGCCTTGTCGCGATGTTGAGCAGCGTCTCGACGAAGGCCCAGCAGAACAGCAGCGCGACGATCAGCAGAGCGACCGCGAGCGGCGCCACGACGAGAGCATGATCGAGATCCGGGAAACGGCTGCTTTGCAGCGAGACGCCAAGCACGCCGAGCGCCGACGCGATGCCGCGATTGCCATCCATGCAGATGTAGGCCAGCAGGGCGAAGACGACCGCCCAATGCAAGGCCAGAAATGATGTCAAAACGTGCCGCATGCGCTTCCTGCC
>NZ_RZSR01000434.1:0-4873 GCF_004023265.1 Mesorhizobium sp. M1A.F.Ca.IN.020.06.1.1 | reverse complement strand
ATGCAGCTGTACCATTCACCCGCCGCCATCTTCATGCGCTCGCTTGTCGTCATGGCTGCTCCTCCATTCCCGTCCCGCTGCCAAAGCACAATCCGCCCGACCGGAAAAGCCCATGGCCAAACGCCAGGCCTATGCTAGCTTGCCATCCGCGGAACCGTGCGGAGCTCCGAATTTGAGGGGATGATGATGCTCTACATTCTGGCATTGCTGATTGGCGTCGTCGCCGGCCTTCGCGCCATGACCGCGCCAGCGACCGTTGCCTGGGGTTCGTATCTCGGCTGGATCCCGGTTGCCGGCACCTGGGCAAGCTTCATGGGCCACTGGATCGCGGTCGGCATCTTCACCGTCCTGGCGATTGTCGAACTCGTCACCGACCAGTTGCCGTCGACGCCGAGCCGCAAGGTGCCGCAGCAGTTTGGCGCGCGCATCGTCACGGGCGCCTTCTGCGGCGCGGTGATCGGCGCCACGGTCGGCGCCACCATCGGCTGCCTCATCGCCGGCGCGATCGGCGCGGTGATCGGCACGCTGGGCGGCGCGGAAGCACGCGCAAGGATGGCTGCCGCCTTCGGCAAGGATCCGCCCACCGCCTTCATCGAGGACGCGGTGGCGATCATCGGCGGCCTGCTGATCGTGGCGGCGGTCGCATGAGCGCGAAAAACTTCGACGCCATCGTCATCGGCGCCGGCCAGGCCGGCCCTTCGCTCGCCGGCCGGCTCGACGCCGCTGGCATGAGCGTTGCGCTGATCGAGCGCAAGCTTATTGGCGGCACCTGTGTCAACACCGGCTGCATGCCGACCAAGGCGATGGTGGCGAGCGCCTACGCCGCGCATCTTGCCCGCCGCGCCGCCGACTATGGCGTCGCGCTCTCCGGTCCGGTCGGGGTCGACTATCAAAGGATCAAGGCACGCAAGGACAAGGTGACCAATGACGCCCGCGGCAATCTCGAAAGCTGGATCGCGGGGATGAAGGGCTGCACGCTTTATCGCGGCCATGCCAGATTCGAATCCGCTAATACAGTGCGCGTCGGCGACGACCTGCTGACCGCGCCAAAAATCTTCCTCAACACCGGCGGCCGCGCCTCCGTGCCGGACCTGCCCGGCGTCAACGACGTCCCCTATCTCACCAACTCCTCGATGATGGATCTCGATGTGCTGCCCAGCCATCTGGTCGTCGTCGGCGGCAGCTATATCTCGCTCGAATTCGCCCAGATGTTCCGCCGTTTCGGCTCCGAGGTCACGGTGATCGAGAAAGCGCCGCGGCTGACGGGCCGCGAGGACGAGGACGTCTCGGCCGCGATCCAGTCGATCCTCGAAAACGAAGGCATCACCGTCCATGTCGGCGCCGAGAACATCGGCTTTGCCAGGCAGGGCAACGGTATCGCCGTGACCTTCTCTGCCGGCAAGCCGCCGGCGGTCGGCTCGCATGTGCTGCTGGCGCTCGGCCGCGTCCCCAACACCGACGACCTCGGCCTCGACAAGGCCGGCGTCGAGGTCGACAAGCGCGGCTACATCGTCGTCGACGACCACTTGCGCACCAATGTGCCCGGCATCTGGGCCATGGGCGACTGCAACGGCAAGGGCGCTTTCACCCACACCTCCTACAACGACTACGAGATCGTCGCCGCCAATCTGCTCGACAACGATCCGCGCAAGGTCACCGATCGCATCGAGGCCTATGCGCTTTACATCGATCCGCCGCTCGGCCGCTGCGGCATGACCGAGACCGCTGTCAAGAAATCCGGCCGCCGCGCGCTTGTCGGCCAGCGGCCGATGACCCGTGTCGGCCGCGCCGTCGAAAAGGGCGAGACGCAAGGCTTCATGAAGATCCTGGCCGACGCCGACACCGGCGAGATCCTCGGCTGTTCGGTGCTCGGACCGGGCGGCGACGAGGCGATCCACTCAGTGCTCGACCTGATGTATGCCAAGGCGCCGATCTCGACGCTGGCGCGCGCCATGCACATCCACCCCAACGTCTCGGAGCTTCTGCCGACCATCGCCCAGGACTTGAAGCCGCTGGCGTAACGGCAGATCGCCGCTCCACGTCGGGGCTTCTCGATCTTGGCAAACAGTGCTCAAGGCGTCCGACGGTCGGCTTGCGCCTATCGCGCGGGCGGACTGGACCACTGACACCCTGGCCGTAACCATGCATGTCTGGCCACCCACCGGAGGAACCCCATGCAAAAGACCATCGAGCGCATCGCAGGCGACAGCGAAGGCGTTGCTTATGAGTTCCCAGTTTTCCGCTTCGAGGGCACGGACAAGTCGGCGTCCTCGGCCTATCTGCAGGCGGCGCTTCATGCCGGAGAATTGCCAGGTGTCGTCGCCATCGACGCGCTGATGCCGATGCTTGCCAAGGCGGAAGCGGAAGGCCGCATTAGAGGCGCCATCACGTTGGTGCCCTGGGCCAATCCAATCGGTCGGGCGCAATACCATTTCGGCGAGCACCAGGGCCGCTTCAATCTCGGCACCCGCACCAACTTCAACCGTGCCTTCCCGCTGCTTGCCGCGCCGGACGCCAGGCTTTTAGCGGATGTCAACCTCGGCGGCGCCGACCGCCGGCTGAAGAAGCGGCTCGTCGAACTCTCCCTCGGCAACGACATCGTGCTCGATCTCCACTGCGACGATGAAGGCCTTGCCTATCTCTACATCCACACCAGCCTGTGGCCGCATATGGCCGACTGCGCGGCTGCGATGGGCATCGATGCCGTCCTGCTGTGGAGCGAGGACAGTAGCGGCACCTTCGAGGGCGCCTCGATCATGCCCTATCAAAATGTGCCTGCGAGCGTCGCGCGCTTCGACCGGCGCGTCGCCACCACGGTCGAATATCGCGGCATGCTGGATGTCGACAGCGGCTTGGCCGCCTCCGATGCCGCCGGCCTCTACCGCTTGCTGGTGACGCGCGGCGTCATCCAGGACCCTTCCGTCCCGAAGGCGAGCAGCTTTTCCGGCGCCGTCGTACCGCTGGAAAACATCGAGATGATGCCTTCGCCCAAGGCCGGCGCCATCCTTTACGACGTCAAGCCCGGCGACCGCGTCAACAAGGGCGACCGGCTGGCGACGATCGTCCATGCGCCCGGCGAAGCCGGCGGCCGCACCGAGGTGTTCGCGCCCCAGTCGGGTTTCATCCTGACCCGTCGTTCGCGCCGCATCATCCGCGCCGGCGAGGATCTTTTGAAGCTTGCCGGCGACAAGAGGAGCGCCGACGCGCGCTCCGGCACGCTGGAGGACTGACGGGCCGGCTTTACCGTTCGCGTGAAATCCAGTTGCGCGGGCCGTCATTCGCCGCTATGGGAGTCGCCATGAACATGCGTTCGAACAAGACCGTTTGGTGGTGGGCTCGCTGACAGCGGCCGGTTCGAACGCGCATGCGTGAAAATGAGGGTGGCCGCAGCGGAATGTCCGGGCGGCCATTTGTTTTTCCAAGCCATTCCCGGGTCCGTTGCCCAAAACGCTGATGGAGACGGCAATGACGACTACAGTTCTGGACAACGGGGCGGAGCGCTTCGTCACCGCGGGCGGGGTGACGATCACCCGCGAACGCCATGACCAGCCCTATGAAGGCGCGATTGACGCCTATGTCGACGGCCTGAATTCCCGCCGCGGCGCGGTGTTCTCCTCGAACTACGAATATCCGGGCCGTTACACGCGCTGGGACACGGCCATCATCGATCCGCCGCTGGTGATCTCGGCGCGCGGCCGCGCCATGCGCATCGAGGCGCTCAACCAGCGCGGCGAAGTGCTGCTGCCGGTGATCGGCAAGGCGCTTGGCGAGCTGAGCGAGGTGGCGATTGCCGAGAGCTCGAAAAAGCTGATCCGCCTCGATGTCGCCAAGCCCGGCCGCGTCTTCACCGAGGAAGAGCGCAGCCGCGTGCCGTCCGTCTTCACGGTGCTGCGCGCCATCACGGCTTTGTTCAAGACTGCCGAGGACGCCAATCTCGGCCTTTACGGCGCCTTCGGCTACGATCTCGCCTTCCAGTTCGACCCGGTCGACTACAAGCTCGAGCGTAAGCAGAGCCAGCGCGACCTGGTGCTGTTCCTGCCCGACGAGATCCTCGTCGTCGACCACTATTCGACCAAGGCCTGGACCGACCGCTACGACTATTCCGGCGAAGGGTTTTCCACGGAAGGCTTGGCCCGCGATGCTCATGTCGAGCCGTTCAGGACCGCCGACCGCATCCCGCCGCGCGGCGATCACGAACCCGGCGAATATGCCAATTTGGTGCGCCGGGCGATGGAGAGCTTCAAGCGCGGCGACCTGTTCGAGGTCGTGCCTGGACAGATGTTCTACGAGCGTTGCGAGACCCAGCCCTCCGACATTTCCCGCAAGCTGAAGTCGATCAACCCCTCTCCCTATTCCTTCTTCATCAATCTCGGTGAAAACGAGTATCTGATCGGCGCCTCGCCGGAGATGTTCGTGCGCGTCAACGGCCGTCGGGTCGAGACCTGCCCTATCTCCGGCACCATCAAGCGCGGCGACGACGCCATCTCCGACAGCGAGCAGATCCTCAAGCTGCTCAACTCCAAGAAGGACGAGTCCGAGCTCACCATGTGCTCGGACGTCGACCGCAACGACAAGTCGCGCGTCTGCGAGCCGGGCTCGGTGCGCGTCATCGGCCGCCGCCAGATCGAGATGTATTCGCGCCTGATCCACACCGTCGATCACATCGAGGGACGGCTGCGCGAAGGCATGGACGCCTTCGACGCCTTCCTGTCACACGCCTGGGCGGTCACCGTCACCGGCGCGCCGAAGCTGTGGGCCATGCGCTTCATCGAGCAGAACGAGAAGAGCCCGCGCGCCTGGTATGGCGGGGCGATCGGCATGATCAATTTCAACGGCGACATGAACACCGGGCTGACGCTGCGCACCATCCGCA
>NZ_RZSR01000433.1:0-4881 GCF_004023265.1 Mesorhizobium sp. M1A.F.Ca.IN.020.06.1.1 | reverse complement strand
GGTCATAGATGGAAGGTACTTTCGATCCCGCACAGGTGGTCGACGACGTGACCACGGTCGTTCCGCATTTGTAGGTGCGTGTCACCGTGATCGCCGCATCGGAGGGTTTCTTCTCCCAACTCGCAAGAGCGGCGGCCTGAACGGCGGTGTCGTCTCCCCCGCCGGCCAGCAGCAGATTCGCCGCCGTCTTCACACCCGCCCGCATCGCCATCGAGCTGGTGACATAGGACCAGCCATCGGCGATTCCGAACAGCGCGACGCACAGCACCGGCAACACCAGCGCGAATTCCACCGCGGCCGCGCCGGAGCGATTCTTGCGGAAGCGGATCGCTGCCGGCGCCACGCGGCTACTCGACAATCGCAACAGACGGGGCGGCGGGGATGTCTTGCAGCCCAAGGCTCGAGCAGTTCTGGTTGATTGTGGAATTGCCCGACCACTGGATGGTGTCGGCCACAACCTGGGTGCAGCCGTTCGCGCCCGAGAAATTGCCGAGATAATTGACCTGCTGCTTGGGGAAATAGATTGCCCCGGTCAGCGAAGAAGTCGCCGTGCCGTTGAAGGTGCTCTGTGCGGCGTTGCCCGTCCTGTCGCCATAAAACAGCACGCCGGAATAGGTCCCCGAGGTCGGCGCGCTGAGCGTCACCGTGGCGTTGCCGTTCATGCTTATGGTGTTGCTGCCCGTCATATAGATGGTTACGCCGTTGGTGCAGGGTGCAGCGCAGGTGATGACCGCGCCGGCGTTGATCTTCAAATTGCCCTGGACAACGTAAGTGCCGGAAGAAAGCGCGACATTGCCGTTGAGGTTCATACCATTGCAGTAGGTACCGGGCTGGATTGTTTGCGTTGACTTGCCGCTGTTGACATTCTGGCAAGAGCCGCTGGTCGAGGGCGCCGGCAGGCTGGAGAACGGATCGGACGCGGGCAAGGCCTGGGTTATCGGCGACTTGCAGGTCGTGGTCACCGGGTTGTTCAGCGAAACGCCGCCGACCGAGATCAGGCAGTCGGCCTGAAGCCCTGCCGACCCCTGGACCTTGATGGCGTCCGCGGCGCTCGAATTCGACATGACCGAGCAGCCGGTCAGCTTGACGCTGGTGCTGCCGGAGAAAAGCGCCGCCTGCGAGGCCGACTTATTTAGCGCCAGCACGCAGGCCTTGGAAGCATCGGCAATGAGCGCCACCGCCCTCGCCTGCTCCGGCACCTTGGTCTGCGTGAAGATCGAGGTGAACATCCGGTCGAGGTTCTGGTTGAGGATGACCTCGACTGCCTTCTTGGCCGTGTTCGGCCCCGAGGTGGGCGGCGTGTGGACGGTGATGGTGCCATTGCCGAGGCCGTTGTCGGTCGCCGACTGGGTCGCGGCCGCCGTGATCGTCGCAGTGTCCGATCCCTGGATCTTTTCCAGCGCGCCGGCATAGGCGGCGGCGTCCGCCGTCGCCTGCAGCTTCAGGCTCGAATAGTACCAGTAGGACGTCTCGACGCCGAGCCCTGCCCCGCCGACGACGATCGGCAGGGTGAGCGCGAAGATCGTCGCAACATTGCCGCTCTCGCCGCGCCGCAGGCGGCGGGAGACGAACTGTCTGAAAATCCGACCGAATGTGTTCATGGCCGAGCGCGCCCAAGCTATCCCAGCCACCACGTTCAACACCCGGCGATAAACGAATGGCTAATTTTTTTCCTCGACTTGCGATTTTCAGACCCTTGCATGCATATTTACCGCCCTGCGCGGCCACGACTCAGACTTAGGTCCCACTCTATATAGGACGTTAGGTCAAGCTGCGGATAAATCAGCGATTTTAGCTTTTGCTGCATTTTATCTTTTTCGGAAATCGGTCGTAGAGACGGCTGGAGTAGTGTCTCTGCCGTTTCCGGCGAGGGGTGCTGCCATGATCAGACGGTTCTGGGCTTCGACGCGCGGCAATTTCGCGCTGGCGACCGCAATCGCCATGGTGCCGCTGATGCTTGTCGTGGCCGGCGCCGTCGATGTGGCCGGCACGAGCGACGACGCGGCGCAACTGCAGAACTCGCTGGACGCAGCCGGGCTGGCGGTGGGCACGAAATACCAACCGACCATGTCGGCCGGCGATGTGCGCCAGCTCGGCCTGACTTTCTTCTCAGCCAATCTGAGCGTCGCCGATGCCGGCGAATATTCGGGCAGCGTCGGGGCCTTCCAGGCAGCGGCCAGCGGCGATCCGAGCGGCTACACCATCGCCCTGTCGTCGAGCATCAGCCGTGCGGCTTTCATCAGCGGCGCGCCGGCCTGGCAGGCGACCCGCTCCGCCTCCGTCGAGGTCAAACCCGGGGCGCAAGCGTGCGTTCTGGCGCTCGATCCGCATGTCGGCTCCGCCGTCAACCTGCAGGGCTCGACCAATGTCGCGATGAACGGCTGCGTGATCGCCGCAAACTCGGACGCGGCCGACGCCATCGACCGCGGCGGCTCGGCCCTGCTCAGCGCGGCATGCGTCTCGACGGTCGGCTCGACCTCGGGGATAACGCCGCCCAACGCAACACTCTCGTGCGACGCACCGCTCGAAAACCAGTACGCATCGTTCGACCCGTTGGCCAATGTCACCCCGCCCGCTTATGGCATGTGCCAATCGATGCCGAACGGCAAGACGGTCACGCTTTCGCCCGGCACCTATTGCGACAAGACCTGGTCAGGAAAGATCACGCTTAATCCGGGCGTCTACATCCTGCGCAATGTCACCATAAAGCCCGGCGGCAACGGCAGCCTCACCGGCCAGGGCGTGACGATCTTCCTGATGGAAGGCTCGCAGCTCTACATCAATGCCAATGAGCAGGTGAACCTCTCGCCGCCGGCCAGCGGCGCCTATGCAGGCATCACCATCTTCCAGGCCAAGGGCAACACCTCGGCGCTGACGATCAACGGCGGATCCGGCTCGGTGGTCAGCGGCTTCATCTATGCCCCCGACGCGGCGATCTCCTATGCCGGGAATTCGGACATGAACGCGCAGGGCAATTGCCTGCGGCTGGTCGGCAATACCGTAGGCATGACCGGAAACTCGGCGGTGAAATCGGACTGCGCGGCCGAGCTCGGCAATCGCGAGATGTATGCCGGCAGGATGATCACCCTGGTGAAATAGCGCCGCTCTTCTTCAAGGGGAAATCAGCACTCGCCGACGATATCGGCGCCCGGCTGTTCGTCGAACAACACCGCGCAGCCGCGCTGCAGCGCCACCTGGCTCAACGCGTTCGCCGCCGCTTCGTCGGACGAGACGAAGTCCCCGGTCAAGACGCGCAGTTCCTCGACGGCTTTCGACATTGAAACAAGGCGCCCAGCCGCGCCATCGCTGGCGCAGGCGTCGACGACGCAGAGAAGATCGATCAGTTCGAAGCTGTCCATGGCGGCCTCCGCCCATAGGATCCCTTCGCGGAAGACAACGGCGTGACGGGCGGCCGGGTTCCGCTCGGAGTGGTGCATCATGATTTGGCGACAGCCTGGGCGGCCCGCGCCGAGATCGAGCGAAGCGGCAGGCAGGGCTTAAAAGCACGTCGCGTACGCCTGTGGTTGTTTTGGATCGACCGGCAAAAGCGCGGCGAACAGGTTCGCGAATCTCGGCAGACTGCGGGATTGTGGGAGTTGCCCGCCACATCGCAGGAAATGGCGGGCAACTCCACTTTCAAACCGCCGATGAAGGGACGTTACTCGACGGTTGTGCCACAATGAGTTGTGGGCCTACTTGTTTCCAGAAATCGCCCATTCGGACCTCTGCGCTCAAAGGTGCGGCCTCAGGTCCCGCCTGACAAGGGACCGTGGCCCGAAAGCAGGAACATTCCAGCTTTGGCGCCGTTGCCACGACATCCCAATCGGCAGAGGAGAGGAAACCATGGCCGACAGACCTACAGTTGTAAACACCAGTGGCGGGGGCGGCGCCGGCACAGCAGTGGCCATCGTTCTTGCCATCATCGCGATCGTGGCCCTGCTGTTCTTTACCGGCATCATCAATGTCGGTGGCCGCACCGGCGGTGGCGGATCGACGGATGTCAACGTGAAGCTCGATGCGCCGAAGGTCGAGGCGCCCAAGGTGGAGACGCCTGCGGCACCGTCGACGACGCCGGCACCCGCACCGGCCGCACCGGCTCCGGCCAACGGCGGCTGATCCGCCTGACGCAACCGGCAGGCCGGCTGCGCGTTTATCGAATGGCTACTCCAGCTTCGGCCCGCGCATTCCTCTGGAAGGCGCGGGCCCTTTTTCTCTCGGGCCCTCTTTTCTTGGGCAGGTCCGCTCAGTCATCCAAATCCATCGGCCGATGGCCCGGCCTTTGATGCCAGACGACCTGGCGGAAATCCGTCAGTTCGACGACTTGATCGCAGGTCGGACAGATATAGTTGTCGCAGCACTGGCGAAGCGCCGGCGGAGTGCGGCGCCCTGCCCCGACCGGCGGACGGGTTTCCGTTTTCCCTACCTGATGAAGCATGATTCCTCCCAGTTTTTCTGATTTTTCGAGTATCGCCTTCCATCCGGCTTGGCCTCGCCTATGGCGGTTTCGATCGGCGCGGTGAGCGCGCGCCCGCGAGCGGAAATGAATATGGACTATCGCGGACGGGGCCTGGCTTTGCCGCCGCACTATTGGCGAAATTCACTTGCCGAGGGTTCACAGGATTCTCCCCAAGGAGCGAGAAACGGGGTGGCCCCTCAACCACCGTCGTGCCAGGCGCAAGGAACAGCAAAACACCGGCAGAGCGTGCTTGCAATAGGGCCTGCGCGGCAAAATCGATTTCGCGCCGCGCCAAGCAACTTAGATTAGCAATCATTCATTGAAAGGCGTATCAATCCGGCAGCGGTCGCCGACGATCGCGCGTCAGGCCCCGCTAATCCTTGGAAATGGGAGGATGCCATGGCCGAAGCTGCAATGAAGGTCAC
>NZ_RZSR01000432.1:0-4883 GCF_004023265.1 Mesorhizobium sp. M1A.F.Ca.IN.020.06.1.1 | reverse complement strand
GACGTAGGCATAGACGATGGCGCCCGTCCACACGACGTTCTGCCCGGTCTCGTCGTCTCCAGCGAGCACCGAAATGCCGTTCTTGTACATCTGGAGATACTGTGAACCGACGGTGGATAGCTGGTTCATCAGAGCGAGCGGCAGGCCCCAGATCGAAATTTCCGCTTGCCCGGAGCCTTGCCCGGCGTTGACGATGTTGCAGGCGACGCGCAAACCGGCGACTTCTGCGGTGTTGCCGCCGCCTTCAAACTGTCCATTGGCGAGTTCGAACTCGACGGAAATTCGCTTCTGGCTGAATGCCATCCGATCACCGCCTCACATGAAGAAAGTTACGACCATGCCGAAAGTCCTTGCCGCCGCGACCGCCCTCCTGCTTTTCACCGTCGCGCCGGCGCTGGCGAAGCCGAACAAGGCCGCGCTCGAGAAGACCTATCTCGACCTGAATGAGCAGTGCCGCGGCGGATCGGGCGATGATCCCGACACCATCAAGGCTTGCGACCAGCGCGAGGCGGTGGCGGCGCAGTTGAAGCAGCTCCACACCTGCTTTGCCGGCGACCGGTTCAAACGCTGCAACTGATCAGCCGACGCCCGCCGGAAGCTCGCTCGCCGACACGTAGGCGAGGCTGTAGCGGGTGCCGAGCCCGGTGTAATACGGGTCCGTGTCGCCCTGGTTGTCGATGAAGAGCAGATCGCCGGAGAAGCCGAGATAGAGAGACCGGACGATCCGATTGAGGTTCTGGCAGATCACCCCGCCTATCACGAGCACGTTGTCGACATAGAGGTCGATGAACAGACCCGTGTTCTTCTGGTAGAGGCTGATCTGCGAGACCTGCCCGTCCAGCGTCACGCCGACCGCCTGGTTCGGCACCGCCTGCAGAGGGATGATGACCATCAGAGGCGCCCGGCCGGTAGCCCAGACGACGTCTGGAATTGCTCGAGCTGCGCGCTGCTCGCCGGCACGGTCTGGACAGTGCCGCCGTTGACCTGAGATGCCCCGCTTGGATCCTGGGTGTTGGACATAGCGGCGCCGGCGGCTTGGCGCACTTCGATCAGCCAGATATCGACCGACAGAAGCCCCATCCCCTCATTCGAGCGCCGGCTGTAGTCGTAGTGGGTGATGTTGCAGGAGAGATAGACCGCCTCCGGCGTCACCACGTCGTAGAGGTTGGTGTCGCCAGCGACGGCCGCGATCGAGGCCAGCATCGCAGCGCGGTTAGCCGCCGATCCGCCGGCCGTGAAGCGGAGCCGCGCATCGTAGGGTATCTGGACCTTGTCGTAGCTCTCGAAGGTCCCCTGCTCGACCGGGAAGTCAGAGATCGACCATTGCTGGCGATACTGCACTTCAACGACGTTGTCGGCGACGATCACCGGCACGCCGCCGAAATAGATGCCCCACGGTTGCAGGCCGAATGCGCTCGACAGCAACCCGAAGGCATCCTGGGTCAGAAGTTCAAGAATGCCGGCCATCACGCCAATCCACTATTTGCCTGCGCGGTGAAGAGACGCCGGCTGAGCGCGTCGTTGATGTCGGCCGCAACGCCGTTGGCATCGGTTGCCTGGCTGTGAACCTCGACCTTGCCGATATGGGCCTCGACCGAGCTGGTCGACGTCGTGGCTGTGTGGGTGCTCGACATGTTCGACAGCGCCGCCGAGGCGGCGCCAGTGTTGATGGCCTTCATGCCCCGATAGGTTTTACCGGTGTAGGCGTCCATGCCCGACCAGGCATTGTAGCCCTCGGCGCGTTCGAACATCGAGGCACCGGTTGCGCCCTGCGCGTCGGTCTTGGCATTGCGCAGCATGCTCCCGGCCCGGCTCTCGGAGCCGTTCAGTTCGGACAGGACGAACTGATACTGCGTCTCGGCATCGTTCCAGTCTTTACCGCGCGCCTTGGCGAAGGCCATGAGGCGCGCCTTACGCGACCCGAGCCACTGCGCCACACCAGACGCGCCGATGCTGTTGACGGTCGAAGGGCCGCCGGCCGCCTCGACATTCATCCAGCGCGAGATGAGGCCGCGCACGCCCGCATCCGACAAGCCGCCGGCCGTGAGGGTCTGGTAGGCCTGCGACTGCCGCTCGGGCGTCCACCAGCCTTGCGTGCCGCCAGAGGCCCGCTGCGGGCCACCAGGACCGGTGCCGCCCACCATGCCGCCAGCGAGCGCTCCAAGCTTGCCCGCCGAGCCGCCGGTGCTGCCGGCGCCGAACAGACTGCCGATGCCGCTGACCAGGTTGCTCCAGAAGCCGCCGCCGTCGCTCTTCTGGTCGGCGATGGTGACGGGAAGCGGATTGCCCCTCGAAACGGGCTTGCCGTCGACGGTGGTCTCGCCGGCCCGATGCGCATGGTTGCGCGTCTGCGGACCGCTGCCATCCCAATGCTTGAGAGCCGTTATCTGGTCGAGTTCGAAGTCGGGTGGGTTATAGCCGCCCGTCTTTTGTTGGGTGTCGCCCGACAGGCTCAGCATGGCCAGCCAAGGCGATAGCCTGCCGAAGAGACCCACCAGGCCGGCTCCTGCACCCGTGCCAGTCGCGACTCCGCCCCCGGCACCCGCGAGCATTCGCATGTTGCCGAGAACGCGGAGGAACTTTGACCCAAGCCAAAGCCCGAACAGGATCTCGGTCGCGTGCACGATGCCGCCGAGCCCATCCACGACGTCTTTCGCGCCGTGCGCGAAATTCTGCATGCCGGCGCCGACCGCGTTCCAGTCGATCTTGTCGAGGAAGTCGATGAAATGCTTCACGGCGTCGACGATGCCGGTCCGGATCCAGTCCTGGTTCTTGTCGATCCAGGCCGACATCTTTGCCGCCGCATCGACCAGCACCGGGCCGAGCTTGTCATAGATGGCGTTGGCGAGCGCGATGATGTGCTGGAGGAGCTCGGCCCAGCTCGCTTGCAGTTTCTGCGCGGATTCGATGGCATCGTTGCTCGGCGACAGGCTCTTCTGGAGCTTGTCGAGATAGACGTCGATGCCCGCGCCCATCTTGTACATGAGCTGTTCGGTCGCCGGGTCGATGCCCAGCGCCTGTGCGACATTGTGCGCCGCGCCGCCGTCGATCTGGTGCAACCTCTGCAGAGCCGCTGCGACATCCGACAGATAGCGATCGAGCCCATGGTTGGGGTCGATCCGCATACCGGTCCAGGCCTGCAACTGCGAGAATTCGCGCGGCAGCGCCTCGCCGTTCTTGTTGAGGTTGTAGAGCTGCTTGTTGACGCGCTCCAGGGTCGACGCGGTGGCGTCGGCCGAGCCGCCAAAGCGTTCGGCCGCATTCTCCCAGGCCGCGATGCGCTGGGGCGATTCCCCCAGGCTCGACGCGAAGCGGCCGAGCGAGGCATCCGCATTGGTGAGCTTGCGCACGAAGTCGCTGAGCGCCTGGCTGCCGGTGATGACGGCGAAGAGTTCGAGCACGCGTCGCGTGATCAAGTTGACGGTCTCGGCCGCCTTCTTCGAACTCTCCTCGACGTCCTTGCCGCCCTTGCGGAAGGCGTTGACGGTCTTGAGCCAGGAATCGGCCGTCTTCTTCTGGCCGTCGTTGAAGTCCTTGGGATCGAGGCCAAGCGTGACGATCAGGCTGTCAATGACCGTTGGCATTCTCGTCCCTCTTTCTCAGCAGCATCAGGTTGTGGGCGTCGACCATCGCCACCTCGAGAAGGTCGTGGACGTCCTCGATCGACAACCACTCGTCTAACTCGCGGAGCGAGGTTTTGCCCTTTGAGAGAACCTGACCGATGGCTCGGGAGACATTGCCGTATTCGAGGAGGCGGACGCCGGCGACTGTGTCGAGATCGATTTCGACTGGCCGCCGCCTGTAAAAAAACTGACGTGAAGGTTGATGACCTCCTGCCGGAGCTGGATCAGCGTCGCGATCTCCTCGACGTCACCCTCGATCAGCGGGCGCTGGATGGCCGGGTTGCGCGGATCGGGCTTGATGGTCACGCATTCCATCATCTCGTCGAGCAGCGGTTCGGCATCCTCGAAATCGATCTTGGTGATCGCCCGTATGCCGACGATGGCGATGCCCTGCATGCCCATGCCGGCGAAGTCGTCGGGGAGCTCGACGCCGGAGCGCGTCACGGCGAGCAGCGCGCGCATCGCCCATTTCTCCGCGCGCGTCGCCGGCATCTCGCGGATGTGAAAGGTCTTGCCCTGGTCACGGCCGTCATCGGCGATCGTGACGTCGATCTCTTTACGCATGGATTACCTCAGTTCGGGACGCTTTGGACGCTCTGCCAGCGGATCGCGAAACGGCGCGGCTGCAAGATCTTGGCCGCCGCCGGCATCGGCGGCAGGCTCACCAGGAAGCCCTTGGTCGAGATGTAGGAGCGGCCGAGCGACGGCAGCGTGGTCGAGCCGTTGGCCGTGTAGACGTCCTTGGCCTGCACCTGCGTCGCAGCCCAGGTTTCGAAGAAGGCGATCGACGGGGAATCGGCCTGCAACACGAACGTCTGGTTGATCGGGTTGTAGACGAAGCCGCCGGACAGGATGCCGTCGACGCCCATGGCGGTCTCCACCTGGTCGACACTGTCCATGTCGTAGATGTTGTCAGTGGCGAAGCCCTGGAGTTGAACCGGGGTCGGAAAGAGGTTCGGCACGGCAAGGGTAATGACCGCGTTCGCGGCGGTTAGGGTCGACATGGTCTGGCTCCTGACGGGTGGATTGGTTGCCGCTTACTGGACGAGGGTCGAGGTCAGCTCGATCTGCTGCACGGACTCGCCGTCCATGTACCAGAAGTTGATCGGCGGGCTCTGGCGGGCCTGGCGCACCTGCGGGGTGGCGTCCTTGACCTGGAGATACCAGCCTTGCAGCTCAAGGGTGTCGCTCGCCTTGACGCCGGCGGCCGAGGTGATCTGCGCGATCTGGAGCGCCGACAGCGTCACGCCGGCGTCAAGG
>NZ_RZSR01000042.1:0-13007 GCF_004023265.1 Mesorhizobium sp. M1A.F.Ca.IN.020.06.1.1 | reverse complement strand
GGTTACGGAAGCGGCCCACGACCCATGCCATGTCCGGTCGGACCTTTTTGCAGTCACTTGGGGACCATTGTCGCACCAGCCGGGAACACAACTGGAAGCTGCGACTGCCGTCGCGTTAACCAAATCGCTTGGAAAGCGGCCAGCAATTCATTATGACTGTCGCACGCGAGAACGGCGCGGACACTCAACGAACCGCGGCATGCTACGGCGCATGCGCCCTCCTGGACGAAAAAGCGCCGTAACCTTTGGTTTGCGCATGAAATGTTTCCCCGGACTGCGGGGGCATGCGCCAAGAGCCCGCCTTATCCGGCAGCCGTCTCAAGGGCCCCAAAAAAGTACCCCCGCCAAAAGGCGGGGGCAAGGTGAGCAGCGGGAGTTCTGTCGTAAGACGATCAGGACCGAAGAGACGAAGCAAAAGGTGGCAACCTGATTTTGCAGCGCTGGCTTTTGGCCCCTTAAGATCTAATCCAGATAGAACCTCGCTCTCACAAACTCTTTAGGCGATCGAGATCGGCCACTGTGGCCTTGCGCTCGACGATGGTGCGACCAAACTTGTCCTCCATCCTGAAACGGCCGTTCTCGATGCTCTCCTTCATTCCGTTCCGGTGCGTGACCTGGATGCTATTGGCACTGACCTCGACCTTGTCGCCGGTCGCCGCATTCACATGATCATCGACATCGCCGGTTGCTGCAGTGTTCGTTGCGCCCTTGCTGTTGCCGCTGTTTCCGTTTCCGTTGTTACCGCCCGAGTTGCTGTTTCCGCTGTTGCCGCCCGAGTTGCCGTTCCCGTTCCCGCTGTTGCCGCCGCCGCTGCCGTTACCGTTGCCGCCGCCGCTGTTCCCACCGCCATTGCCGTTTCCATTGCCGCCTTTGCCGGCATAGGCCTTGGCCACGACAGGACCGTCGAAGGAGAGATGAAAAGGCGCGACAACAAGCGCCAGCGCAACGAGCGCCCGCAAGACATGCCTGCAGCCCATGCGCGATACGCGCATCCCAATCTCCCCTTGCCAGCCATCCGACCCTTCGGCCGAACTACCCCACCGGCAATGTCGCAACATCAGCATCCCTAATCAACCCGTCGTGGGGAAGTGGCCCACGACCCTTGTCTTGCTTTTTAAGACCTTTTTCGCAGCGATGTCGGACCTAAGTCCTATCTCAACCACCAGATGTGATCGGGCACGGCTGCGTGCACGGCTTTTTCTGGCGTGGATACCCGCGTGCACGGCTTCGCGCAACGCGCTACGAGTGGTTGTTCTATGCTCTCCCAAAACCGCCGCGCCCTCAGGCGATATGGCATTGATCCTTAACAGGGTGACGGAACCGGCGCTCTCGCCGTTACGGCCGCGCCGAACGCGGCGGCAATCACGGCGCCAATACCGGCGCACTGCAAAACGCTCAAACTCTCGTGCAGGAAGAGAAACCCGGTCAGCGCGGCGCCGGCGGGTTCCAGGCAGACGATCATGCCATAGACTTTCGCCGGCATTCTGGCGAGCACCATCATCTCCAGCCAGAAGGGCAGCGCGCTGGAGAACAGCCCGACGACGACCGCGGCCGCCATGACATGCGAGTCGGTGAGATAAGGTTCGGCTGCGGTGAAGCCAAAAGGCAGCGCGACGAGCGCGGCGATCGCCATGCCATAGGCCGAGGTGCGGGCGCCAAGCTCGGCGCCGGCCTTCTGCGCACAGATGATATAGAGCCCCCAGCAGGCGCCGGCGGCAAGCGCAAGCAGCACGCCGATTGGATCGAGCCCGCGGCTGATATCGGCGAACGGCGAGAGCAGCACGATGCCGGCGACCGCAAGCACCACCCAGACGAGGTCGAGAAGGCGCCGCGAGCCGAGTGTGGCGACAAAAAGCGGGCCGGTGAATTCGAGCGCCACGCAGATGCCCAGCGGAATGCGCTCGAGCGCGGCATAGAAGAGCAGGTTCATCACCGAAACGGTGACGCCATAGACGGCGAGCCAAGGCAGACCCTTTCGTGTCGGCAGCACTTTCCATGGCCTGAGCACTGCCGCCAGCATCAGCGCGCCGATGAGGAGTCTCAGCATTGTTGTGCCGTCCGGCCCTAGGACCGGAAACAGGCCCTTGGCGAAGGCCGCGCCAACCTGCACCGAAAGGATGGCACCAAGCAGGCCGAGGATGGGCAAGGCTCCCAGCTGAGCCTGCGGTTTTGCACTCGGCGTCGACGTCACTTCTCCTCCACCCCCCGCGCCCCGGTCCGAGGCGGCGATAGAGACTGGCGTTTCCCTTGTCTTGAGGCAACGGGGCCGGATGGTTGGACAAGGCCTCTCGCGACTGGTTTGCTGCGCCGCACAAGACTTTGAAATTCAATATACTTTTCACAACGCGATTTGAATAGTCTTTGGCTAAATGGAGTGTTACTGTCAATATCGCCAAAACACCCGCTACGGTTGTCGCAATGCGTCACAGCATCCGTAGCGATAAATACTTCAAAAATCAGACCAACCGACCATCACCATATAGGACCATAGGCCAAACTTCCCAAGTCAACTGTCGTCTGCAACCCTCCAAATCACAGCTTTATTTCAAACTCGTAAGCATTGTGTGTTGCGCCGCAACATAAGCGGAGACAGATGTTAACCAACATGGGCAGTGGAGGATGCCGCTACGTTGAGCCGAATGGGCATTCCGCTGACAGCCAAGGACGGCACTCTCGCCCCGGACGGAGATTCGTCGACAGGCGGAGTCGGCGTGCTTTGCAGGTCCAGCGCAGGATCTTACGACGGAGCCTGGGGACCCCGCCAATGACAGGTCAGCGCGACATCCAGCTTGATGCAGTGCGAGCTGTAGCCGTCACGCTGGTGCTTTACGCGCATTTCCTTGCGCCGAACGGCACCTCCTTCCTCGGCCATCTCGGCGTGCGGCTGTTCTTCGTGCTCTCCGGCTTCCTGATCACCCGGCTTTTGCTTGACGCGCGTGACAGCAACGCATTCGCTTCCGGGCCGGCCCTGCGCGCCTTCTATGCCAGGCGCGTGATCCGAATTTTTCCGCCTTATTTCGCGGTGCTGGCCCTGGTCTGGCTCACCAATCTGGAACAGTCCAGCTCGTCGCTTGCCTGGCATGCGCTTTATCTCTCGAACTTCTGGTATGCGCTGCGCAACGACTGGAACCCCTGGCTGCTCTGCCATTTCTGGAGCCTCAGCATCGAGGAGCAGTTCTATCTCGCCTGGCCGCTGATCGTGCTTCTGGCGCCGCGCCGGCGTATCGAGGCGATCACGATCGGCGTCATCCTCTTCTCGTTCGCCTACCGCTTCTACTGGCCGCTCACCGCCAACCCGGCGCTCGCCCGGGACCTGTTGCCGCCGGCCTCGATGGACGCGCTTGGCTGCGGCGCCCTGCTTGCCGTGCGCCGCGCCAGGGGCGCCGATGTGCCGCGCTGGATGCGGCTCGGCTGGCCGGCTTTCGCGGCCGTTTTCCTGCTCGTCGTCTGGTCCGATCCGGGACCGGCGAACTCGGGATGGGAGTGGGCGCACTGGGCGCTGGTGCAGGTGCTGCCGCTGGTGCCGCTGGTGGCGATTGTCGCCGCCTGCTCCAACGGCCTCGGCGGCAGGCTCGGCAAGCTGTCCGAACTGCCGCCGCTGCTTTTCCTCGGCCGCATCAGCTACGGCGTCTATCTCTACCACCCGATCCTTCTCGCCTACGCCGTCAAGGCGCAGCCCTGGATCCCGCTCAACGTGTCGGAGCAAGGGCCTGGCCGCTTCCTTGTCGCAGGCGCCGCCACGCTGCTTGTCGCCTCGCTCTCCTGGGCGCTGTTCGAAAAGCCGCTCAACAGTCTCAAGCGCTATTTCCCCTATGTCGCGCGGCCGCGCGCGGGCATCGCGGGCGAGACAAGTTGGGTCGGCCCGCCGGCCGGGGTATCCGCGCTGGACCTGCAGCAAACCGAGGCGCGACGATGATGGCAAGCGCCACTCCCCTCATCTCCGTGCTGCTGCCGGTCTACAATGCCGAGCCCTATGTCGGCGCTGCAATCCAATCGATCCTGCGGCAGGATTACAGCCGGCTCGAGATCATCGCCATCGACGACGGTTCGACCGACCGGTCGCTGGAGATCCTCGACCGCTGCCGCAAGGCGGACAGCCGCGTATCCATTGTTTCGCGCGAGAACCGCGGTCTCGTCGCCACCCTCAATGAGGGGTTGGCGAGCGCGCAAGGCGAGCTCGTCGCGCGCATGGACGCCGACGACTTCGCCTATCCCTGGCGGCTGTCGCGCCAGGCGGCGCTGTTTGCAACGCGTCCCGAGATCGGCTTCTGCGGCTCGATCGTCGACATGCTGGTGCGTGGGCGTATCGCGCCCGGCAGGCTCGACCCGGTGTTCCGCCTCGACCTTGCCGTGCTCGCGAAATTCTTCACGATCTTCATGCACCCGACCGTGGTCTACAACCGCCGGGTGATCGGCGAGGCCGACCTTCATTACGACGCCGCCTACCGGCATGCCGAGGATTTCGACCTCTTCCGCCGGCTCGCCGACCGTTATCCGGCGGCCCTGATGGAGGAGAGCCTGCTGGTCTACCGCGTGCATTCCGGCAGCGTGACCAGCCGGCATGTGAAGGAGATGCGGCGCACACATCTCAGGATCGTGGGCGAAAACCTCGAGCGCGAGGGTCTGACAGACGATACCAAGGACCTGCGCGCGATCGGCGATCAAGTCTCCTTCGCGACGGTGGCCGGGGTAGCAGCCTTCATCCGCGCGCTGGAAGAGCGGATTACCGCGCTGCCCGCGGCGGTGCGCCCGAGCTTCGAGGCCGGCGCGCTCAACCTCTTCTATTTCCTCTACCAGCTCGTCAACGACGAGGAGCAACCCGCGCTGACGCATGAGCTTTTGACGCTTTCCGCGAAATGGAACGCGATCCGCCGCCGCGAGCAATATGCGTTGCGCCCCGGGGCCTGGGCACCGTGGCTCAGCCAGGCTTCGATGTGGGCCGGCAAGCAGGCCGACAGGCTCGCCTACCGCTTCAAATCCACGCCGGCGGCATCGGTGCTGGCGCCTTACAGGATGGAGGCGGCATGAGCAGCTTTGGCCGCGTCCACTCGCCGGCGGTGGAAATCGGCGAAAGCCGGCGCGACAGCCAATCTCCCCTCACAAGCAGGGAGGTCAGCAGCCTCAGCGCTGAGCCCTCTCCATGAACGACGCGCGCCATCCCCTGCCGCGGCACCCGGCCCTGCCCGCGCCTCCCTGGCCCAGGCAGCGGCCGCAGGTCTCCTTCATCGTCTGCACGCGTGACCGCGCGGCGGTGCTGGAAGCCTGCATCGATTCGATCCGTGCCGCCTGTCTTGCGCATCCCGCCTTCGCCGCCGAACTGGTGGTGGTCGACAACGGCTCGCGCGACGGCACGGCGGAATATCTTTCCCGGATCGCCGCGAGCTCCGACATTCCACTTACGGCGATCTCAGAGCCGCGGCCCGGGCTGGCGGCGGCGCGCAATGCGGGGCTGGCGCGGGCGCGCGGGCACGTGCTGGTCTTCAACGACGACGACTGCAGGCTCGACCGCAACTACCTCGCCGACCTCCAACGGCATTATGCAAGCGGTGAGAAATGGCTGATCCGCGGCGGCCGCGTCGAACTCGGCGATGCGCGCGACCTGCCCTTCACCATCAAGCGCTGCGACGAGCGCCAGCGGCTGACGCCCGCCGTGCATCCGGGCGGCTTCGTGCTCGGCTGCAACATGACCATGCATCGCGACGTCGCCGCTCGCATCGGCCCCTTCGACGAACGCTTCGGCGCCGGCGGGCCGCTGCGCTCGGCGGAAGACACCGACTACCTGGTGCGCGCCATGCTCGCCGGCATGGCGGTGGAATATGTGCCCGACATGACGATCTTCCATCACCACGGCCGGCGTGGCCGCAAGGCGATCGATCGGCTGCACCGCGACTATCATTTCGGCAATGGCGCGCTGTGTCTCAAGCATTTCCGCTGGGCGCCATGGCTGCTTCGCCATTTCTACTGGGCGGCGCGTGCCGCCACGCGCGAGCTGATCGGCGGCCCGCGCTTCGACCAGGATCTCAGGCTCTCGCACTGGCCGATCGTTTTGATGAACCTCGCGGGCGCGGCGAAATTCATGGCGCTCGTGCTGGCGGGGCGGCCCGATCGGCAGCCGCGGCGCGCTGAGGATGCGGCCGAGGCCAGTGCGGAGGCCGGCACGCCATGAGCGGGCACCCGACACTGGCGATGCTGCGGCGGGCGCTCGGCCGCCGTCAGCTCGGCCTGCTGCCCGTCGTGGTCGCGCTCGGGCTTGCCAGTGCTGCGCTCGAAGGCTTCGGCATCGGGCTGATCATTCCGCTGCTCGGCATCATCATGGGACATGGCGAGGCGACCGGCATGGCCGGACTCTCCGCCCTGCTGCAGAAGGTCGGCGCCGGGCTCGGCGAGCGCGAGCGGCTGATCGCGATTTCGGCCGCGATCCTCGGCTCGATCCTGCTCAAGAACCTGCTTGCCTTCGCCAATGCGGTGCTGACCGCGCATATCTACGGCAAGGCCGGTCAATCGATCCGCGGCGCGCTCGCCGAACGCCTGCTCAGCGTCGGCTATCCGTTCTTCCTGAAGGAGAGCCCAGGGCGGCTGCTCAACATCATCTCCAACGAATCCTGGCGGGCGTCGGACGCCATGCAAGGGGTGCTGGGCGCGATCGTCAGCGCCTCGGCGGCGGTTATCCTGCTTGCCTTCCTGCTGCTCTTATCCTGGCAGATGACGCTGCTGGTGATGCTCGGCCTGGCGCTGGTGCAAGCGGCACATATGGTGCTGTCGGCCCATCTCAAGGGCCCGAGCCGCAGCGTCGCGGCCCGCAACAGCGCTTTAGCCTCGCAGATGCTGCACCTGGTGCATGCCGGCCGTCTCATCCGCATCTTCGGCCAGGAGGCGCGCGAGAAGGCGGCGTTCGAGAAGGCATCGGACAGCGTGCGGCGGGCGGCCTTCACGCTTTCTAAACGCCAGGGCGCGCTGGCGCCGCTCACCGAAGTGCTGCACGCCGTGCTGTTCCTGGCGGTGGTGATCGGCGCCTGGCTTGCCGGCTTGAGCTTCCCGCTGGTTGCCGCCTTCCTCATCCTGCTTTACCGCCTGCAGCCGCATGTGCGCGCGCTGCAGATGACCTGGAGCCAGCTGCAGGGGCTTTCCGGTTCGCTGGAGGAGGTGACCTGGCTGCTCGACCCCGAGGGCAAGCCCGCGCCGCCCACGGGCAGCCGCCCGTTCGCGGGACCCGGCGAGAAGATCGCCTTCGAGGGCGTCAGCTTCAGCTATGCCAATGCGGAGCAGCGCGCGGCGGTGCTGCATGCGGCGAGCTTCGACATCGTGAGCGGCCGCTCGACGGCGCTGATCGGCCGCTCCGGCGCCGGCAAGACGACGATCGTCAACCTGCTCTGCCGCTTCGTCGAGCCCGATGGCGGCCGCATCCTCGTCGACGGCGCGCCGCTCGGCGAGATCGACCCGGCCGAATGGCGGGCCCACATCGCTTTGGCCAGCCAGGAGCTGGAGCTGGTCGACGGCACCATCCTCGACAACATCACCTACGGCAAGGACACGGCCAGCGCGGAAGAGGCGCGCCGGGCGGCGATGCTCGCCGAGGCGCATGGCTTCATCGAGACGCTGCCGCAGGCCTACCAGACGGTGGTCGGCTATCGCGGCGTCAACTTGTCGGCCGGGCAAAGGCAGCGCATCGCGCTGGCGCGAGCGCTGCTGCGCGACCCCGACATTTTGATCCTCGACGAAGCCACAAATGCGGTGGACGGGCTCTCGGAAGCGGCAATCGTGGAAACGCTGAAATCGCGCGCCGGCCGCCGCACCACGATCGTCATCAGCCATCACCACTCGACCATCGCGTTCTGCGACGACCTGGTGATCCTGGAGCATGGGCGGGTGAAGAAGCAGGCGCCGTTCGTGGAACTGGCGGCGCGCAGCATGGATGAGCTGTACCAGCCGGAGTGAGGGCTTTCTTTGCGAGGGAAGTGGCGAAGGTTGGCGCGAGACACCCCCCCTCTGCCCTGCCGGGCATCTCCCCCGCAAGGGGGAAGATTGGCAGCTCCGGCTGCCGCGCTCTTCCTGCTCCGTCGGAAGTTGGCGAAAGCGGCGACGACATCTGATCTCCCCCTTGCGGGCCCTTGCGGGGGAGATGTCCGGCAGGACAGAGGGGGTGCTGTCCCGCCGGCTCTAAACCAGCTTCACCCCGCCATCGCCAGCGGCGCGGCGCTCTTGTTGGGGATCTGGATGTCGATCTCCAGCGTCGACATGGTGGCGCCGCGATCCATCGAGACCTGGAGATAGTCCTGGTCGATCTGCACATGCTTGGCAATGACGGCCATGATCTCCTCGCGCAGGATGGAGACGAGGTCTGGCTGGCCACGGCTCTGGCGTTCATAGGCGAGCAGCAGCTGCAGCCGCTCGCGCGCCACAGGCGCACTGGTGCGCCGTTTGAAGAGGTCGAGAATGCTCATGCCGCCCTCCTTCCGAGAAGCCGTTCGAGGAAACCCTTGCGCTCGAAGGGGACGACCACCGGCAGGTCCTCGCCTTCCAGGCGCCGTGCCGCTTCGAGGTAGGCCTTGGCGGCGGTGTTGATCGGCTCGCTGAGCGTCACCGGCGCGCCGAGGTTGGAGGCCCTGAGCACATCCTGGCTTTCCGGGATGATGCCGAGCAGCGGCGTCGAGAGGATCTCCAGCACGTCGTCGATCGACAGCATCTCGCCGCGCGAGGCGCGCGTCGCGTCATAGCGCGTGACCAGCACGTGCTTCTGGATCAGCTCGCCCTGCTCGGCCTTCATGGTGCGGGCGTCGAGCAGGCCGATGATGCGGTCGGAATCTCGCACCGACGACACTTCCGGGTTGGTGACGATGACCGCCTCGTCGGCGAAGCGCATGGCAAGCTGGGCGCCGCGCTCGATGCCGGCCGGGCTGTCGCAGAAGACATAGTCGAACACCGAGCGCAGCCGGGCGATGACTTCGGCAACGCCCTCCTCGGTCAGCGCGTCCTTGTCGCGCGTCTGCGAGGCCGGCAGCAGATAGAGCGTCTCCAGCCGCTTGTCGCGGATCAGCGCCTGCGACAGTTTTGCGGTGCCCTGGATAACGTTGACGAGGTCGAACACCACGCGGCGCTCGGCGCCCATGATGAGGTCGAGATTGCGCAGGCCGACGTCGAAATCGACCAGCGCAACCTTCTTGCCGGTCTTGGCCACGGCAGCGCCGAGCGCGGCCGTCGAGGTTGTCTTGCCGACGCCCCCCTTGCCCGAGGTGACCACGACTACCTTGCCCATATATCCAGCCTCCGTTGGCGATTTTTATTCTCTGGCCGTGCCGGGCACGGCGGACTCATGAAGGACAATGGCACGCGAAACCGGTCCGAAGCTTGCGCGGCCAAAGACTCAGCCGAGCGGCACCACGCACAGCGCATCGTTTTCGAGGAAGGCCTGCACCGCCTTGCCGCGCGAAACGCCTTCCATCTCCTCGGCCGTGGTGTACCAGCCGTCGACGGCGAGCAGCTCGGCCTCATTCTTGCGGCAGAAGATGCGCGCCGATGTGTTGCCTTCCGAGCCGGCGATCGCCCGGCCGCGCAGCGTGCCGTAGACATGGATCGAGCCGCCGGCGACGATTTCCGAGCCGGACGCGACCGAGCCCAGCACGATGACGTCGCCATGCGGATGAAAGACCGACTGCCCCGAGCGGATCGGCGCCTTGATCATCAGCGTGCCGGCGGAAGGCTCGTGCCGTGCCGGTACAGCACCCTGCCCCGACCCGGCCGGTTCCGACTTGGCTGCTTCGGCGGCTCGCGCGTTCTGCGCATCGAGCTTCGCCAGTTCATCCTGCGGCGCCCTCATTTGCCCCGGCTGCACGTCCTCGACCGTAGCCGTCTCGACCGTGATCTCTTCCGCCTTCGCCTTGCGCGCGGCCCTGCCCAGCAACCCCTCGGCGGTCGCCTCCTTGGCGCCGGCGAGCAGCGGCGGCAAATCGGGGCCGAGCTCGGCGCCCTCGAGCTCGATCGCATAGACGCGGATGCCGCGCCGGGCGAGCGTGCCGACAAGTGCAGCGATCTCCTCCGGGCCCGGCTTCAAAGTGTTGAGATCCAGCACTACCGGGCGGCCGTTGAAATAGCCCGGCGAGTTGCCGATCCAGTGATCGAGCCCCTCCAGCCACTCGTCGATCGGCGCCTCCGGCGTCAGCGTGAAAGCGACGAAGGAGCGGGCGCGGAAGCGGATGGATTTGTTGTGCAAAGGGGCGGCGAAGGTCACGGCCAGACGAATCCTTACTCAATGGTTAAAGGGTGCCGGGCGAATGGTTAACAAAAGGTTAATTTTGCGGGTGGCGGCCGCTGAGGAACTGGCGCAGCTAAGTTTTGTGGCGGGGTGGTCACAGTGCCTGCCGCAGCGTCTATCCAGCACACAATTCGACACATGGCGTGAGCCGGCAAGGAACGCTCAGCGGGGCCTAACGGCCAACAATATGCTCGGCATTTCGGTTCTTGTCGGCGGAGGCACCAAGATCTGTATCTCGGCTCTTTCTTCGGCGCCACGCGGAAGCCCTTCATAGGAGTCGGACGGCGTCGCGCGTCAAGCGAAATTTAGTCGCCGGCAAGCTTTTCAGGACAACGGCGCCGACAATATTATTTCGCCTCGCCTTGTCGCCGCTTCGGTTAAGCGCTATGTTTTTCAAATCGAACTTGTTGAACGAACGTTGTTTCTGCGCCTTGGCGCCCTGACGATCTTCCCTCTCAATTTCGAAGACTGCGACGTTTGGCACGCAGCCAGGCGGCGATGATTTGCGTCGATTTGAAAGGAAAATCGTATGACTACTGGAACCGTGAAGTTTTTCAACGCCACGAAAGGCTTCGGCTTCATCGAGCAGGGCAATGGGCAGCCGGACGTGTTCGTCCACATCTCCGCCGTCGAGCGCGCCGGAATGCGCTCGCTAGCGGAGGGCCAGAAGGTGAGCTTCGACATCGTGAAGAACCAGCGGAACGGCAAAAGCTCGGCGGAGAATATCCAGGCGGGCTGATGCCGTGCATCCATGGCCTTTGACCGCGGATGTACCGGCATTGGCCTTGGAGCACTTTGATCTTGCGGATGTCTTCGTCCCGAAACCGGCTCCCGATTTCGGGCAACATGTTTTGGGGTTTTACGCATGTCTTCCCCTAACCGGTTTCCGATTTCGGGAGATATGCTTTGGAAGGTCGGGCTTGCCCGGCCTTCTTCGTTTCAAATTGCGAGGTAGACCATGGCCGAAACCAGTGTGTTCAAGCCGAAGGGCGACGCCAAGAGCGAAGCCACCACGAAGACGGCGCGCACGATAATCGAGGGCGAAGCGGCAGCGCGGCAGGCAAAGACGGAACGGCTCCGCGCGGCCAGGCTCGCCCGCGGGCCGGTTGAAGCGGAGCCAAAGAAGAAGCCGGCAAGGCGAAAATAGCGACGGAGGTCTTGGGGAAGTCCACTTCTCCCGACGCGATTCGACTCGACTTCCCGCGGCTGGGAATCGCCGATCCAATTCCCTTCAGCCGAACTATCCCAAAGGCCGGATGGCCGGGCCGTTGAGGACAGTCCCGTCCGGCGCGAACTGCGAGCCGTGGCAGGGGCAATCCCAGCATTGCTCGGTCGAATTCCAGTGCACGATGCAGCCGAGATGCGTGCAACTGGCCGAATGCCGGTGCAGCTTGCCGTCGCGATCGCGGCACACGGCGAACTTGCTCAAGCCGTCCTGAAGGATGCCGCCTTCGCCGGGCTCGAGGGCGTCGGCCGACTTGACCTCACCGGGCAGCAAATAGCCGGCAAGGTTCTTCACCGTCGTAAGGTTCTCATTGACGTAGTGCGCGAGCGCGGCGGGCGGCGTCCGGTCGGGGGCGTAGACGGCTTCCCAGGAGTTCGATCCGGCCACGATCAGATCGCGGATGAGCAGTCCGGCCAAGGCGCCATGCGTCATGCCCTGGCCGGAGTCGCCGGTGGCGATGAAGACGTTGCCGTTGCCGGGGCTTCGGCCAATGAAGCCGCAAAAGTCGATCGTTTCGAGGACCTGGCCGGACCATCGCGCTCGTTCTCCGCCAAGATCGGGCACCAATGCCCTGATCCAGGCCTCGAGCGCGACAAAGCGCGCCGCGCCGTCATCCGCTTCGCCCGATTTGTGATCGCGGCCGCCGGCTATGAGACAGTCCGTCTTGCCGGGGCCGGGATTGAGGCGGACATAATAATAGGGATCGTCCATATCCCAGTAGAGCGCATCCGGGAGGGTTCCCCTGGCAATGTCGAAAGCCATTGCATAGGTGCGGTAAGGCGCCATCTTGCTGTGGATCTTGACCCAGGTGTTGATCGGGGAATTGGTGGCAAACACTGCGTTCGAAGCCGTTACGGTGGAGCCGTCGTCGCATTTCAGGCGAACCTTGTCCCCCTCCTCGATTTCGGTGACGGCGCTGTCGGCGAATGCCTTGCCGCCTCGTTTCTCGAAATCGGCCAGCAGCGCGCGCAAATATTTCAGCGGGTGGAAGGTCGCCTGGTCTGGATAGCGCAGGATGGGCGCCGATTCATGGCCCTTGAGCGGCACACCCTTGCCATGCTCAGCTTCGGCGCCGATCTTTGCCGCAGCCGCATACTCCTTGTTGCATTCTCTGGCGGCCTCTTTCTCGTCCATCCATGCGGCCGGGAACAGGAAGCCGTCCAGCCGGCGGAAATCGCAGTCGATCTCCAGCGTGGCGACATGGCGTTCGATGCGGTCGACGGCGGCCTGCTGGCTTTCCTGGAATCCGCGCGCCAGAGCCTCGCCGCGCATGTCGATCAGCGCGCTCAAGCCGTCGTCGCAGATGGGTGCCAGATGGGCGGTCGTGCGCGATGTCATGCCGCCGAGCAAGGGGCCGCGATCCACGAGCACCACCCTGCGTCCCGCCAAGGCCAGTTCGTAGGCGATGGAAACGCCGGCGATGCCGGCGCCGATGACGGCTACGTCACAATGCTCATCCCGCTCGAGGCGAGGCGCGTTGGGCAAGCTGGTGTCGAGTGTCCAAAAAGATCTGGTCGCTTCGCTGCTGACGTT
>NZ_RZSR01000431.1:0-4897 GCF_004023265.1 Mesorhizobium sp. M1A.F.Ca.IN.020.06.1.1 | reverse complement strand
ACCTTCGTCTTTCCAGGCAGTGCGAAGCTTGTATTTCACGGTGCACTGCACGCCAGGTCCCATGGTGTTCTTCGAGCATTCTCCCAGCCGCAGCGTTGCTTGATCGGTATTTTTTGCTCGCCGGAAAGCTTCCAAAGCCTCGGCCGGCGATGGAATCTCAAGGCCGGCCGCAGCCAACTTGGCACACAGCGCCGGCTCGGACGCAATCGCGGCGGAGAGCTGGTCTTGTGTGGGATAAAGAGCGAGCGTGCCGCCTATGCCGACCAATGTTCCTGATGCCGCCGCCAAAATAAGCGCCCCCGCATTGAACATGATCACGGCTTCGGAAAAACCTTGAACGTCGAGGCGATAAGGTCCGTCGTAAGGACCGTCTTCGTCCGCCCGGCAATGTTGACCGTCGTGCTGACGCTTTTCATTCGGGTAACTGCCTCTTTTCGTGCCACTAATTTAGCCAGCCGGGGTGACTCAAGCTTACGGTCTGCTAAGGTTGAACCAGGCGCGCTGCCGCAGCCCGTTCGCGTCGTCGTAATCGATGTAGTAAGGCTTCGCGCGGCGCGGGCGTTGAATGTCGTAATAGGTGGTTGTCCGATCGTTATGCGCTGCGCTCGGTATATAGGTAAGTTGGACCAGCACGATGCGGTCGCCGAGCTGGATGGTTCCCGTCAGACTTCCGTCGGCCTGACCATGCCGCGCTCCAAAGTTGGCAGGCTGACCGAGATTGCCAGCCGCGATTCGGCACATGCTGGCCCGCTCTTGCCCAGGGCGGTCGCTAGCCGGCGCGTAAGGCGACCATCCCTGCGGGCAGGCCCCGTACGGATCGTAACCGGCCGCGGAAGAATTGGCCTGCGGACAAATCGGCCACGAAAAGCCCGGCAAGCCCATGGCGTCGATCAGCCGATCTATCGGCGGATGACAGGAGGGCGTGCCCTGCCAGTCACCAGACAGGCAAAGCAGGACCTCACACCCCCACTCCGATGCCGATGTTTTGGACGGAACAGACGCGGCGCCCGCGAACGCGGCAGCGCCGATAACGAGACATTTGAGCATGGTGATTGCGCTTTTCCTCTGAGAGTTTTTGACACTTTACTATGGATTTTGCCCCAGGAAAAGCGCAGACCGAACAGGCGGGCTCGTGCGAATACATAGATTCATGTTGCCAAATGAAGCGGGCGAGGTGAACAACCCGCTTCGGGACAATATCGCGTGGTTCCTCGAAACCGAGCGGGGTAAGCGAAAGCTTCGCCATCAACACATGGCGGAACTGTTCAAAACGTCGCCTGGTCAAGGACTGGCATACCGCACCTACATCCGCACCATGAGAAAACGAAACAACGTGACCCTGCGCACGGTGGAACAGATGGCCCAGGCGCTGCAGGTGTCGATCGCGACACTTCTGGTCGGCGGCGCCGCGGTGGAACCCTGGGCGCACAAGCTCACCGAAAAGTCGATCCGCGCGCGCCTCGCCGCCATCATCAACAGCGAGCGGAAGCGCCGCAACCTGGTCCGCTATCAAATGGCGGAGCTCCTGGGCGTGTCGGAGATCACCTTCACCAAGCTCGAGCGCGCGAGTGGCAATATCAGTGTGGACACGATCGCCGCCGTCGGCGAGGCGCTCGGTCGCGATCCGGCGATGTTTCTGTTTCAGGAAACCGAGAGCCAGCATCAATCGGCTTGATGTGGCGCGGCCGATCGCAAAGCCGCTTTAAAAGCAGCATCGTGTCGCCTTTAGGGGTTCCGCGCCAAGCGTGGTTTTGGCGGTCAAGGCGGCAGCCGGTCGGCGATTCGTGACTGGAGAATGGCGGCCGGGGGCAAGTCGGATCGGCTGCCAGAGGTCTTGCGCTATATTTGTTGCGTGGCACCGCTTTCTTGAAGGGCAGGTCGGATACCATTTTAGGCTGGGATTGCCCGAAATTTGGCAATTCAGGCGCTCTGACGATGCACAACAACAATGTTAATTCGGGTCCTGGTCTCCCCATTGCCTGCGCTCGGTGATGCACAGCGAGCCGAACGGCTCTTGTTTTGTGTGACATGGCGCCTTATATTGCACACACATAACCACGGAATACGGAAATGACCGCAACCAGCATCATCAAGGCATCGCGAGGCAGAGCTTCGGGCAAGACGCATCAGGTCGCCAAGGCGCCCGCGCTGGCTGTGGCGCTTGAGGACGCTAGGCAGGCAGGCTTGCTCGATGGCGAGAGGACCGAACATCTGTCCTTCCGCGCACCGAAGGCCTTAATCGAGGCGGCCAAGCGGGAAAGCGGCATCGAGTCGCCGACCGATCTCGGCATTCTCGCGCTTGCCACACTTGCCCAGCCGGATCCCGTAGCATCGTTCCTCAAGCGCACGCAGGGCAGCCTTGGCGCGGGCCACGAGCTTGACTTCTGATCTGCGAGCGGCGCTTCGGCGCTTCAAGCCCGAACGACGAAAGAACCAGTTGAAGCCGCGACCACAAGAAAGGCTGGTCGCGGTGGCGGATATCGATCTGCCCGGCCGCCCGATGCTCGTGCCGGACACCAACGTCTACATCATGTTCGCCTCAGGGCAATTGCCAAACGCGGCGCGTGCCCTCATCGAACGCTCCCTGCTGTTCCATTGCTCCGTTTGCTTAGGCGAGCTTGCCACTGGCGTCGCCAATTTCGATTCCTCCGCCTCGGCATGGCGCAGAGTTCGCGACCACTATGCAACTCTTTTCGATGCGGTTCCTGCAACCCGTTTGCTCACGCCGGATTCGCAACTTTGGATCGAGGCCGGGGTGATCGCCGGCATTCTGGCGCGCACACAGAATTTCCAGCCCCATCAGCGCAAGGAATGCCTCAACGATGCGCTAATCTATCTGACCGCCGCCAGGAGTGGCTTGCCGGTTCTCACCGCCAACAGGGATGAGTTCGATCTTATCCAGCAGATCGCCCCGGACGGACAGTTCGTCCATCTTTGAATTTCAGGCTTTGGAGCAGGTGCGCGGCCGCCATGGCGATCCCGTTTCAGCCTCGTATAACTCTGCGGCCTCGTCGCGCATGACCTCGAAAGCATTACGGCGCTCGATGAGCGTTATGCCTTCGGCCGAGCCGCTGGCACAGTGACATCGAGAGAGGATCGTCACGCGCATGCGCGGAGACCGCTTGCGGGCTCCGGGAGCGCCACTTGGGGCGCGAGTAGAGCCGTGCCCGAAGGGCCTCGCCCAAGCCTTCCTTATCGAAAATATGCCAAGCAGGCGTAGGCCTATTCTGCCGATCCATCATCGCCACGAATCGATCGAGTGGGATCGATTCAGCAATGTCGTTGGACGCTGCTTCCGCAGGAAGCGAGACTCCAGCCATGGATCACGACGAAACAGCCCCGGTTCATCTTCGCCGCATCGACCCGTCACGGAACATGCGGCGTTTCTATACGCTCGCCATCCAGTCGACCCTGTTCGGCGGCGCCTCCGTCATCCGCAACTGGGGAAGGATCGGCACCAACGGCCAGTCGATGATGGAGACGTTCGACAATGAGGATGACGCGGCGAGCGCTTCGATGCGTCTCGAAGATACGAAGCGTCGCAAGGGATATCGCGACAGCAGCGCCGCGTGAAATCTGAATCGCAGAGTAGGATGAAATAGCCAAGAATCCCGCGATTTTCGGTAGATGCAGGCCGTTACTCGAACGCCTGCCCTACCCTTGCAGCGAATTGGTTGCCATAGGGGAGGGATTGGTCCATCTAGCGAGAAGAGTTCCCGACATGAGGACAGCGACCGAGATTGCCGACAAGATTGCGGCAACGCGGAACCTGACCAAGGCGCAGGCCAAGGCTATAGTCGACAGCGTCTTCAAGGAGATTGCCTCAGCGGCGGCGAACGGGGCCGAGACGAACATCCCCGGCTTCGGAAAATTCAAGGTGAAGGCGACGCCGGCCCGTGAAGGCCGCAATCCGGCCACCGGGGGAACGATCAGGATCGCGGCCTCGAAGAAACTGGCCTTCGCGCCGGCGAAGGCCGTAAAGGACGCGCTCAACGGCTGAGGCCGGCAAGCGCGTCCGAGGCGCGACGCCGCCTAGAAGGGCGGCTCGCTGCTGAAGAGGCCTTCCTGCTCGGCCCAGATCGCCTCGCGCTCGGCCAGCGCCATCGCGAGCTCCTCCTTGATCCAGCGCCGCTCGTTGGCGTCGACGGCGTTCCGCAGCTCGGCCCGAAGCTCTTCAATTTGTTGATCGATCGACATCGTCATCTCCTTACTGTTTGTGAAGGACGACGCCGGCGGCAATGGCGGGCCGGAGGGGTCAAGGAGCGCGAAGCGACCGCCGAAGGCGGCGAGTGGGGGAGCCGATTTTCTGACGCCGTCCTCTTCGGGCGGCGGCTGAAAATTGGGGGTACCGCTCGTCCTTGAGGCCTTCGGGTCGACATGGCACCATGGGACGACCTGAGCAGACACCCCGTTCCCGGTTATGCGTCCGGGAAGCGAGAAGCAGGCGCGGTACCGTCCCGTGTAAGGCGGCAACGTGACCACTGTGACAGGTCAGCGTTGTGACGACCTTCGACGGAGACGGCCCGGGTTGGCAAAAAAGAGGCCCATGCCGGCACGCGTCCGGCATGGGCCTCTTCTTGCGGCTACTTCGATTGCAGATACCGCAGGAACGCTGCGAGGGGGCTATCGTGCGGCTGATGGTCCACATCCTTGGCGAGATCCTCGGCAAGCAGCCGCGCGACGTCATTGGGAAGCGGCATGAATTCGTAGCCCCGGGCGAGTGATGTCGCACGCAGAGCGTCGAGCGTTTCGTACTCGCGGTGGCTGGTGCCGAGCCACAGAGCAAGATCCTCGCCGCTCTCGTCGGGGAACGCCTGCAGGAACAACGTGCGAAGCGGCGGATCGTAGCCGATGACGGCGTTGGGATCGGAGCGGTGGTCGCTGGTGACGGCTGTCT
>NZ_RZSR01000430.1:0-4908 GCF_004023265.1 Mesorhizobium sp. M1A.F.Ca.IN.020.06.1.1 | reverse complement strand
GATCGGCGACGAGAACGAGCCGCCCTATCACAAGCCGCCGCTGTCCAAGACCTTCATCAAGGATGCCGACGCCAAGCCGCAGCCTTTGCGCGGCGAGGCCTTCTATTCCGGCAATGCCATCGACTACCGGCCGGGCGTTTGGATCGACAGGATCGATGGTGGCGAGCGCAGGCTGGACGTTTCCGGCGGCGGCACAATTGCCTTCGACCGGCTGGTGCTGGCCACCGGCTCGCGGCCGCGCCTCCTCAAGCTCGATGGCGCGGAGCTCGCCGGCGTGGTGTCGCTGCGCTCGCTGGCCGATGCGCGGCTGATCCGCGAGTTGAGCGCGCAGAGCGAAGAGGTCGTCATCCTCGGCGGCGGCTTCATCGGCCTCGAAATCGCAGCGACGCTGAGGGCCGCCGGCCGCAGGGTCACCGTCGTCGAGGCGCTCGACAGGCTTCTCGGCCGCGCCGTGGCGCCGGCAATCGCGGCGCATGTGCGCCAGCGCCTGGAGGCGATGGGCGTGCGCCTGCTCACCGGCACCACGGTTGCCCGTCTGGAAGGCGAAGGCGGCCGCGTTTCGGCCGCGATCACGTCAAGCGGCGAGCGCCTGCCGGCGCAACTGGTGATCATCGGCATCGGCGTGGTGCCCAATGTCGAGCTGGCCGAAGCCGCCGGCATCGCGATCGCCAACGGCATCCGCGTCGACCAGCATATGCAGAGCTCGATCCCGGAAATCCTCGCCGTCGGCGATGCCGCCTCCTACCGGCACTGGTTCACCGGCGGCGACGTGCGGCTGGAATCGGTGCAGAACGCCACCGACCAGGCGCGGCTTGCCGCGCGCACCATCGTCGGCCATGCCGAACCCTTCGCGGCCGTGCCTTGGTTCTGGTCGGATATCGGCGACATGAAGTTGCAGATGGTCGGCCTGACGCAAGGCGGCGACAGCCATGTCGTGCTGGGCGAGCCGGCCGAGAACAGGTTCTCGATCTACCACTATGCCGGCAACCGGCTGCTGGGCATCGAATCCGTCAACCGCCCGGCCGACCACATGCTCGGCCGCAAGATGCTCGGCGCCGGCTTCTCGCCCGCGCCTCACACCGTGGCAGCCGGGCCGGATGCGCTGAAGGCGGCGCTTGCGGCCTTCAGCCAGGACGAGCCGGCAAGGGCCAGCGCGTAGAGATTGCCAATTTTTGCCATCAGCCTTACATTGGTTGAATGAGCACGATGAATATCTCACTGCCCGACAGCTTGAAGCATTTTGTCGATCAGCAGGTGACGGAGCGCGGCTACGGCACGAGCAGCGAATATGTGCGTGAATTGATTCGCCACGATCAGGATCGTCAGCGTTTGCGCGGTCTGCTTCTTGAAGGCGCTTCGTCCGCGCCAGGCGCTCCTGTCGGTGACGACTATTTCGCGGCGCTGCGCAAGCGAGCGCTGGGCAAATAATTGGTTGCCGTAAAGGCAATTATTCCTCGTGCCCTTGCCTTGCGGGATATCGAAGACACTGTCGATTATTATGCACGCGAAGCTGGTTCGCACGTGGCGCTAGCCTATGTCGAGGATCTTCAAACTGCCTACAAAGTGATAGCCAACCATCCTGCATCGGGCTCGCTGAGATATAGCTATGCGATTGGACTACCCGGTCTGCGCAGTGTGCAATTGAAGCGCTATCCGTACCTGATTTTCTATGTCGAACAGGCCGATCATATCGATGTGTGGCGGGTCCTGCACGCCAAAATGGATATTCCAGCCTGGTTACAGAATCCGAACTCCTGACGGCGAGTTGCCGCACCGGCCTCGGCCGCCAGGAGAATCATTCGCACTGTCCGCCCCTTAGGCCGCGCGCGCCTCGCGGATCGAGGTCTCCAATATATCCAGCGCCTCCGTCATGACGCCGTCCTGGATGGTGATTGGCGACAGGAAGCGGATGACGTTGCCGTAGACGCCGCAGGTGAGCAGGATGAGGCCCTTGTCGAGCGCCTTCAGCCGCACCGCATTGGCTAATTCCGCCGAGGGCAGGCCCTTCTTCACATCATTGAACTCGACGGCGTTCATGAAGCCCGGGCCGCGGATGTCGACGATCTCCGGCACGTCCTCGCGGATCGACGCCAGCCGCTGCTTCAGCCTGGCGCCGAG
Organism: Mesorhizobium sp. M1A.F.Ca.IN.020.06.1.1; assembly: GCF_004023265.1. Classification (NCBI taxonomy): domain Bacteria; kingdom Pseudomonadati; phylum Pseudomonadota; class Alphaproteobacteria; order Hyphomicrobiales; family Phyllobacteriaceae; genus Mesorhizobium; species Mesorhizobium sp. M1A.F.Ca.IN.020.06.1.1. The sequence goes on along the minus strand of NZ_RZSR01000430.1, from coordinate 2,790 downwards.
CGCGTTGGCGCGCTCGCACAGTTTTTCTTCCTCGATGACGTCGAGCACGGCATGCGCCGCGGCGACGCCGATCGGGCTGCCGCCATAGGTGCCGCCGAGCCCGCCCGGTCCAGGCGCGTCCATGATCTCGGCGCGGCCGGTGACGGCCGACAGCGGGAACCCGCCGGCGAGGCTCTTGGCCATGGTGGTGAGATCCGGCGCCACGTCATGGTGCTCCATCGCGAACATCTTGCCGGTGCGGGCAAAGCCGGTCTGCACCTCGTCGGCGACAAGAAGGATGCCGTGCTGGTCGCAGGTCTTGCGCAGTGCCGTCACGAAATCGCGCGGCGCCTCGTAGAAGCCGCCCTCGCCCTGCACCGGCTCGACGATGATGGCCGCGACCCTGGCCGGATCGACATCGGCCTTGAACAGCTTGTCGAGCGCTGCAAGCGAATCCGCGACCGACACGCCGTGCAGCGCGACCGGGAACGGCGCATGGAAGACATCGGCCGGCATGGCGCCGAAGCCAACCTTGTAAGGCACGACCTTGCCGGTCAGCGCCATGCCCATGAAGGTGCGGCCGTGGAAGCCGCCGGAAAAGGCGATGACCGCCTGGCGACCGGTGGCGTTGCGCGCGATCTTGATGGCGTTCTCGACCGCCTCGGCGCCAGTGGTGACGAAGACGGTCCTCTTGTCGAACTTGCCGGGCAGCATGCCGTTCAGGCGCTCGGCGAGGCGCACATAGCTCTCGTAAGGAACGACCTGATGGCAAGTGTGGGTGAAGCGGTCGAGTTGCGACCTGACCGCCTCGATCACTTTCGGATGGCGGTGACCCGTGTTGACCACCGCAATGCCCGACGAGAAGTCGATGTATCGGCGGCCCTCGACGTCCCAGATTTCCGAATTCTCGGCACGATCGGCGTAGATCTGCGTGGTCATGCCGACGCCGCGCGAGATCGACTGGTTCTTGCGTTCGGAAATGGCTGAATTCTTCATCTCACACCTCATCGGGCAGGCGCCCGCTCCGTTTTGATGCCGTCAAAGCCTCTTCTGACCTTATTTCAGGTTTTCCTCAAGTCGGCACATTGGCCCAGTCGATTGGGCCTGCCGCAAGGCCGAAATCGGTCTCGACCAGCCGGCCGATCATCAGGCAGAAACAGTTTCCTTTTCCGGCCGATCGATTATCCTCGCTGCAGCCGCGACGTGCCGCTGCCGGGAGCGGCTCCCGCGGGCCGAGGGAACCATGAGCAGGAACGCGACATCGTCCGCCTTGCCGTCCTTGCCGCTCCGCCCTGCATGTCGGGTGCGGGATGGCGCCAAAGCAGACGTGATCGTTGCTGCGGAGAGTTAAAAGCCAGGTCGCACCCCGTCGCGAACCTGCGAGAGAAAACTACACCCTCACAAACCCCTCGCTCGCCCGAAGCAGGTTGCGCGTATAATCCTCGCTCACGCGGTGGCCGATCAGCTGGCTTGCGGTCAGCGTCTCCACCGCTTCGCCGTTCTGCATCACCATCAGCCGTTCGCACATATGGGTGATGATGGCGAGGTCGTGACTGACCATCAGAAAGGTGAGCTTGCGCCGCCGCCGCACCTCTTCGAGCAGGTTCAGCACCTCGGCCTGGACAGAAGCATCGAGCGCCGAGGTCGGCTCGTCGAGCAAAAGGATCGAAGGTTCGAGGATCAGCGCGCGGGCGATCGCCACGCGCTGGCGCTGGCCGCCGGAGAGCTGGTGCGCATAGCGGAAGCGGAAACCCTTGCCGAGGCCGACTTCGTCCAGCGCGCGCTCGATGCGCTTCTCGCCATCCTGGATTGCGTGAATGGCGAGCGGTTCCTGCAGCAGCCGGTCGACGGTCTGGCGCGGATGCAGCGACCCATACGGATCTTGGAAGACCATCTGCACGTCGCGGTAAAAGGCCTTGTCGCGGGTCTTGCCAAGCGTCTTGCCGTTGATAGCGATGGTGCCGGCAGCGACAGGCGCAAGGCCGGTGATTGCCTTGAGCAGGGTCGACTTGCCGGAGCCGCTTTCGCCAACCAGGCCGTAGGACTCGCCTTCCCTGACTTCGAGTTTAACGCCCTTCAGCGCGCGGAAGCGGTCGAAAATCACCTCCAGCCCTTCGATGGTGATGGCGGCCGTCATGCCGCCCACTCCGGCTTGCGGTCGAGCACCGGCAGCGGGTGTCGCTCGAAGCCGATCCTCGGCATGCAGTTGAGCAGGCCGCGCGTATAGGGATGCTGGGCCTCGCGCAGCTCGGACGCCTTGAGCTGCTCGACCACCTTGCCGGCATACATGACGACCACGCGGTCGCAGAAGGAGGACACCAGGCGCAGATCATGCGAGATGAAGATCAGCCCCATGCCGCGCTCGGCGACCAGCCTATCGAGAATGTTCAGCACATCGAGCTGCACGGTGACGTCGAGCGCCGAGGTCGGCTCGTCGGCGATCATCAGTTCCGGCCCGGCGATCAGCATCATGGCGATCATCGCGCGCTGGCCCATGCCGCCCGAGACCTCATGCGGGTGAAGGTCGAAGACACGGGCCGGATCGCGAATCTGGACCGCCCGCAGCATCTCCAGCGCGCGCTCGCGCGCTTCGGCCTTTCCAACTTTCTCATGCGTGCGCAGCGTCTCGACGATTTGGCGGCCGATGGTCATCACCGGATCGAGCGAGTATTTCGGGTCCTGCAGGATCATAGCGATGCGGTTTCCCCGCAGCGCACGGCGCCGGCTGGATGACACCGAGAGCAGATCGATGCCGTCGAAGCGCAGCTTTTTCGCCGACACCTCGGCCTGCGGCGGGGTCAGGCCCATGAT
>NZ_RZSR01000429.1:0-4933 GCF_004023265.1 Mesorhizobium sp. M1A.F.Ca.IN.020.06.1.1 | reverse complement strand
GTCATAGGCCCAACGATAGACGATCGGCAGTTCCTTGCCGAAATTGCCGTGCGCCGGCGGCGTCTGCGGCGTCTGCCACTCGAGCGTCGTTGCCCGCCACGGATTGCCGCCGGCCTCACGGCCGTGACGGATGCTCCAGATCAGGTTGAACAGGAACACCATCTGGGCGAAGCCGACCAAGAAGGCCATGATGCTGATGAACGAATTCAGATGATGGGCCGACTCCGTCATGATCGTCATGTCGGTCAGTTCGGCGTAGCGGCGCGGTACACCAATCAGGCCGATATAGTGCATGGGGAAGAAGATCAGGTAGGCGCCGAGGAAGGTGACCCAGAAGTGAAACTGGCCGAGCGCCTCGTCCAGCATCCGTCCGGTGACCTTCGGATACCAGTGATAGATCGCGCCGAAGATCACCAGGATCGGGGCGACACCCATCACCATGTGGAAATGGGCAACGACGAACATCGTGTCCGACAGGGGAACGTCGACGACGACATTGCCGAGGAACAGCCCCGTCAAACCGCCATTGACGAAGGTGACGATGAAGGCGAGCGCGAAAAGCATTGGTATCGAGAGATGGATGTCGCCGCGCCACAGGGTCAGCACCCAGTTATAGACCTTGATGGCGGTCGGAACGGCTATGATCAACGTCGTCGTGGCGAAGAAGAAGCCGAAATAGGGGTGCATGCCGCTGACATACATGTGGTGCGCCCAGACCACGAAGCTCAGCGCGCCGATGGCGATGATCGCCCAGACCATCATTCGGTAGCCGAAGATGTTCTTGCGCGCGTGCGTGCTGATGAGGTCGGACACGATGCCGAAGGCCGGCAGGGCCACGATGTAGACTTCCGGATGGCCGAAGAACCAGAACAGATGCTGAAACAGGATCGGGCTGCCGCCACTGTGCTGCAACTGTTGGCCCATCTCGACGATCGCCGGCATGAAGAAGGAGGTGCCGAGCGCGCGGTCGAGCAGCATCATCACACAAGCAACGAACAGCGCCGGGAAGGCGAGCAGAGCCATGACGGTGGCGGTGAAGATGCCCCATACGGTGAGCGGCAGGCGCATCAAGGTCATACCCCGCGTGCGGCCCTGCAGCACCGTCACAACATAGTTCAAGCCACCCATGGTGAAGCCGATGATGAACAGGATGAGCGAAGAGAGCATCAGGATGATGCCCCAGTCCTGGCCACCCGGCGTGCCGGTCATGATCGCCTGCGGTGGGTAGAGCGTCCAGCCGGCGCCGGTCGGTCCGCCGGGCGCAAAGAAGCTTGCGACGAGAACGAGCACCGCCAACAGGTAGACCCAGTAGCTCAGCATGTTGACATAGGGGAAGACCATGTCGCGGGCGCCGACCATCAGCGGGATGAGATAGTTGCCGAAGCCGCCGAGGAAGAGTGCGGTGAGCAGGTAGATCACCATGATCATGCCGTGCATGGTGATGAACTGGTAGTAGGCCTCCGGAGTAATGAAATCGAACGTGCCGGGGAAGCCGAGCTGCAGGCGCATCAGCCAGGACAGGAACAGCGCTACAAAGCCGATCGCCGTTGCCGTTGCCGAATACTGGATCGCTATGACCTTGGCGTCCTGCGAGAAGACGTATTTCGTCCACCAACTGTGCGGATGGTACAGTTCCATTTCCCCGACTTCGGCGGGGGGAACGGCATCTGCGGGTGTGACGTCGACCATGGGAGCACCTCCCTGTTCAGCGGGCCTCGACAGTTTCGACTTTTGCCTCGACGTCCAAAGCGGACGCCATTGTCTTTCCTGGCAGCGGGTTCGCCGAGCCCGTTTGCTGAGGCGCCGACAGTTGCGCAAAAGTCTGCTGCTGCCCGAGCCAGGTCAGGTAATCCTGCTCGGTGTCGACCATCACCATGCCATGCATCAGCGGATGTCCCTGGCCGCAGAGCTCGGCGCACAGGACCTGGAAGGTTCCGGTCCTTGTTGGAGTGAACCAGAAATAGGTGACCGATCCCGGGATCATGTCCATCTTGGCGCGGAATTCCGGGATGTAGAAATCATGCAGCACGTCGATCGAACGCAGCAGCATCTTGACCGGTTTGCCGACCGGCAAGTGCAGGTCCGCCGCCTCGACCACGACGTCGTCCTGGCCGTTGGGATCCTTTGGGGCGATGCCTAGCGGGTTCTCAGCGGCTACTTCACGGGTGTCCGAAGTGCCGAGCTTGCCGTCCTTGCCTGGCAGGCGATAGCTCCACTGCCATTGCTGAGCAACGACCTCGATTTCGGTCGCATCGCTCGGCACGTTGACGAAGCGGCTCCAGACGAACAGGCCGGGAACGAGCAAGGCGGTGACGCCGATCGCAGTGACGATCGTCAGCCACCATTCGAGACGCTTGTTCTCCGGTTCGTATACCGCGCGATTGCCTTCGCGATGGCGAAAGCGGAACACGCAATACGCCATGAAGAGCACAACGGCGGCAAAAACGACGCCGGTGATCCAGAAGCTGATGATGATGGTGTGGTCGATATAGTCCCAGTTCGAGGCAATCGGCGTCCACCACCATGGGCTCAGGAAGTGGAACAACACCGAGCCCACGACGATCAAAACGAGTACAAGCGCGATGGCCATGTCCCGTCCTCCGGTATTTCATGGGAGCGCGAAGCATCCAACGCCAATACCAAGCCGCATCATGCTCGATTTCCGGTTGAAATTCCAGAGCCGACTAGCTGATGTGCAAAACGTTGCTGCGCGCCCGGACCTTTTGGGGCGGGGGGCCTTGGCGCAGCGGGCCCTTCGTCGAAGCATTGCCCTTACGGACAATGTGCAGAGGGATGAATGGCCGGCTAGATGCCGCTGGCGGGTAGATCAACTAGTTCATTTTAGGCGTGCGGACGGCTGCCCTGGCCTTTTGCCGGCGAGATTTGACCGCCTCCAGCAGTTCGCGTTCGCTGGTGTGAGCATTTCGAAAGATGGCCACAACCAATACCGCTAGAATTTCGGCGTCCGGGTCCAAAGGATCGAGCTGTTCATCTGCGCAGACTTGATTGAACACGCGTTCGCAAACGGCCAGATCGAGAGGGCTAAGGCAGGTGCGATTGAAACGCCGACGCAGCATTTGAGCGAACCTTTCAGCGCCCGCCGCCCGTGCTTTGCGGCGGGGCCTTGTCACCGAGGCTTGAAAAGATGTTGTCCCCAGCTTCTAGTAACGTTACTCCATGCTCGGCGATTGTGTTGTCAATAATCCCAAAATCTGTGCGCAGTCCCGAGATCTATATTGGCCGACCCGCATGAGCTGGTAATAGTCTTGCCGTTTGTTGTCGGGTATACGGAAGCCGCGTCGAAAGTCAGCCGCCTCTTTCGGGGCGCGAGTGCAGCCAAGTTTGCTGGCGCTGACTTTCAAACTCGCCAGTGAGCATCCGAGCTTTGCCGCAATGTCTTTCAATGGCTCGTTGTTGACATATCCATCAAGAATTATCTTGCGGCGAGCTTCTCCTTTGACTTTTTCATTCATTACCTGGTCTCCTCAACGTCGCTTTCACGATGTCGGAATCTATAGGCGCCGGTCTGAAGTGTGTCGTTAGCCTTGTATCCAGAAACTTATCTCGGGATGCATTTCTTATTGTAACCCAGCGTGATCGACGATGCGGTCCACAGGCTTGCCAGATCCCGGGATACACCACATGATTGCGGGGGCATGGGCATACCGGAATCGGATATGGCACCACGCGCGATGGACGCTAAGGAGCAAGACGAGGCGCATACCGGGCCTGTACCGGAGCGCGAGCGACGGCGTTGGCCTCGCGACGTTCAACCCGACAATGAGGCGGCTCGGCCAATCGCGCCGGCACTGGAACCGCTGTCCTTTTCAACGCTCGAACTGGCAGCAGAGGATCAATTCCCCGCTTGGCAAGCGCATGTGGCACCGCTTGTCGAGGTCAGGCTGCCGGATGACAAATCGCTGGACGACGGCTTCCCCGCAGCGCACAAGGCTTGGAATCTCGGCGGCATGCTGATCGTCGAACAGCGGACGCCGGCGCACAGTTATATCCGTTCCGCCGCAAAGCTTCGGTCCAGCTCGATCGATCATTGGTATGTCGTCTTGCCACATACCGGCCGGTCGTGGACGGAGGTCAATCGCCGTGTCGCGGAGGGCCAGCCGGGCAAACTTGAGATCAGGTCGCTAGGCTACCCGTTTCGCGGGAGGATGACCGAATCCGAAAGTCTCGTTCTATATTTGCCGCGTGATTTGTTCGCCGACGCGGCGGCAACCCTCGACGCAAACAACAACTCAATTCTTTCCGGCAATTTTGCAAACCTTTTGATCGACTATGTCGACGGCATCGTATCAAGGCTGCGCAGTCTCACCGCTGACGACCTGCCTCGCATCGTACACGCAACCCGCAGCATGATCATTGCGTGCCTCGCGCCGCCGGCCGAACATGCGGCTGCGGCCGAACAACTGGCGAGTGTCGCGCTGATGGAGCGGGCCCGTCGATACGTCCAAAACAACCTGGAAGCGGCTCATCTGACGCCGGATTCAATGTGCCGGGCGCTCGGTGTTTCGCGATCTCGTCTCTACCAGCTGTTCGAACCGAGCGGTGGGGTGCTCCACTACATTCAAAGTCGCCGACTTTTAGCGGCCCATGTTGCGCTCAGCGATCCGGCGGACAGCCGGCGCATCGTTCAAATTGCGGAGGCCTTCGGGTTCAGTTCAGCGGCAAATTTCAGCCGAGCGTTCAGCAAGGAGTTCGGTTACAGCCCCCGCGAAGGGCGCAGGACGACGGTGTTGCCGCGCCCCGCCCACTCTGTTTCGCTTGGCGAGCACGAGAAGACCTCCTCGTTTGAAGGATGGCTCAAGGCGCTTGGAAGCTGATCTTAGCATCCGCGGCGGACGTTTCATCGGTATGCCCGGAGTGATACTGGATCCGGCGACAACCCTGGCGAGAGATGCCGTGCCGATCGAGATATGTA
>NZ_RZSR01000428.1:0-4941 GCF_004023265.1 Mesorhizobium sp. M1A.F.Ca.IN.020.06.1.1 | reverse complement strand
TTCCTGACCTTCGCGCTGTGGTTCAACTGAAACGAAACGGCGCGTGCGACACGCCTCCTGACAGCCTTCTGTCAGCAGGCTCGGCAGCGCGTACCCGCCATTCCACTCCGCTCTTTCCATTTCGGCCGAGTCCTCTCATATTCGAGCAATGGCCAAACGCACCGACAAGAAAACGCCCTCGCCGGCGCAAGAGGGCGCGCCGAAACGGCGCAGTCCGCTGACCGAATTCCTCGACGCCGCCGAGCCCCTGGAGCGCGGCGGCTTCGCCGAAGCACCGCAAAGCGAGTTCTCCGGCGCGCCTCTCACCGGCTCGATCTCCGATTGGGCCGGGCAGATCGAGCGCGAGGCGCAAAAGCAGCCGAAGGCTAAAGCGCCGAAGAAGGTCCCCGAGCGCTCTGCTGCGCCCGGGCGCACGGCGCGCGGCACCTCGATGGGCGGCGCGGCATCGGCGAAAGAACGCGCCGCCGCCGGCCTCAACCCGGTGGCCGGCCTCGACATCAGCCTGGAGGACGCCGAGCAGGTTTCCTCGAGCGGTGTGACCGCGACCGTCGCCGCGCTGTCGAAACTCATCGAATCCGGCAATCCGCTGCACAAGGATGGCCAGCTTTGGACGCCGCACCGGCCTGCCCGGCCGGAAAAATCGGAAGGCGGCATCGCCATCAAGATGGTCTCGGATTTCGAGCCCGCCGGCGACCAGCCGACCGCCATCAAGGACCTTGTCGAGGGTGTCGAGCAAAGCGACCGCACACAGGTGCTGCTCGGCGTGACCGGCTCGGGCAAGACCTTCACCATGGCCAAGGTGATCGAGGAGACGCAGCGCCCTGCCCTGATCCTGGCGCCGAACAAGACGCTGGCCGCGCAGCTCTACGCCGAGTTCAAGAAATTCTTCCCCGAAAACGCGGTCGAGTATTTCGTCTCCTATTACGACTACTATCAGCCGGAAGCCTACGTCCCGCGCACCGACACCTATATCGAGAAGGAATCCTCGATCAACGAGCAGATCGATCGCATGCGCCACTCGGCGACGCGCTCGCTGCTGGAGCGTGATGACGTCATTATCGTCGCCTCGGTCTCCTGCATCTACGGTATCGGCTCGGTCGAGACCTATACGGCGATGACCTTTCAGATGCAGGTCGGTGACCGGCTCGACCAGCGCGCCTTGCTCGCCGACCTTGTCGCCCAGCAATACAAGCGCCAGGACATCAACTTCGTGCGCGGCTCGTTCCGCGTCCGCGGCGACACGATCGAGATCTTTCCGGCCCACCTCGAAGACCGCGCCTGGCGCATCTCGATGTTCGGCGACGAGATCGAGGCGATCACCGAATTCGATCCGCTGACCGGCCAGAAGACCGGCGAGCTGAAGAGCGTCAAGATCTACGCCAATTCGCACTATGTGACGCCGCGGCCGACCTTGAATCAGGCTATCAAGTCGATCAAGGAAGAGCTGCAATACCGCCTGCAAGAGCTTGAAAAGGCTGGCCGTCTGCTTGAAGCGCAACGTCTCGAGCAGCGCACGCGCTTCGACCTCGAGATGCTCGAGGCGACCGGTTCCTGCGCCGGCATCGAGAATTATTCGCGCTATCTCACCGGTCGCCAGCCGGGCGAGCCGCCGCCGACGCTCTTCGAATATGTGCCGGACAATGCGCTGATCTTCATCGACGAAAGCCACGTCACCGTGCCGCAGATCGGCGGCATGTATCGCGGCGACTTCCGCCGCAAGGCGACGCTGGCCGAGTATGGCTTCCGCCTGCCCTCCTGCATGGACAACCGGCCGCTGCGCTTCGAGGAATGGGACGCCATGCGCCCGCTGTCGATCGCCGTCTCGGCGACACCGGGCGGCTGGGAGCTCGACCAGTCCGGCGGCGTCTTCGCCGAGCAGGTCATCCGCCCGACCGGCCTGATCGACCCGCCGGTCGAGGTGCGCCCCGCCAAGAGCCAGGTCGACGATGTCGTCGGCGAAATCCGTGAGACGACCAGGCTGGGCTACCGTACGCTGGTCACGGTTCTCACCAAGCGCATGGCCGAAGACCTCACCGAATATCTGCATGAGAACGGCATTCGAGTCCGCTACATGCACTCCGATATCGACACGCTGGAGCGCATCGAGATCCTGCGCGACCTGCGCCTCGGCGCCTTCGACGTGCTGGTCGGCATCAACCTGCTCCGCGAAGGCCTCGACATTCCCGAATGCGGCTTCGTCGCCATCCTCGATGCCGACAAGGAGGGTTTCCTTCGTTCGGAAACCTCGCTGATCCAGACCATCGGCCGCGCCGCCCGCAACGTCGACGGCAAGGTCATCCTCTACGCCGACCAGATCACCGGCTCGATGGAACGGGCGATGGCGGAGACCAACCGCCGCCGCGAGAAGCAGATGGAGTGGAACGCGGCCAACGGCATCACGCCGGAATCGGTCAAGTCGCGCATCGCCGACATCCTCGACTCCGTCTACGAGAAGGATCACGTGCGCGCCGACATCTCGCAGTTCACCGACGATGCCGGCGCCATGATCGGCAACAATCTGAAAACCCATCTCGAGGCGCTGGACAAGCAGATGCGCGATGCCGCCGCCAATCTCGACTTCGAGAAGGCCGCCCGCATCCGCGACGAGATCAAGCGGCTGCGCGAAATGGAGCTGTCCATCTCGGACGATCCGCTCGCCCGCTACGCCGACATGGAAAGCCCGGTTTCCGGCCGCGAGAAAGGCAGGCACAACAAGGGACGTGCGGTGCACCGCACCGTCGATGACGACGGCAAGGGCCTGTTCCGCAAGCCGGATCTCGATGAGATGGGCGCGGACGGCGCGGTGCCGGTGAAGAAGCCTCTTTTCGCCAAGCCCTCGATCGACGACATGGGACCGGGCACCGATATGGCAACACCCGCTGGCGCGGTCTCGCGTTCGCTGTTCAAGAAGCAGTCGGCGCAGGAAGCGCATGGCTCCGACTTCGGCATCCCGGGCGATCGCACCGGGTCGCTGTTCCGCAAGAACTCGCTCGACGAGATGACGGTGCGCCGTACCGAAAAACCCGTCGAAGGAACGGTGCCTACGAAGCCACGGCCAATCTCCCCCCTTGTGGGGGAGATGTCCGGCAGGACAGAGGGGGGCGCGAAGGAACGCGACGATAAACCCATCGTCCGCCAGCGCTCTGGCATCGGCTCTTACGAAGACCCAGCCGATGAGCGCCGTCAAAAGCGCCGGCCGAGCAAGACTGGGCGGCCGGGGCACTGATTTTCTGAAGAGATTGATGTTGACATGCCGGCGGGACAGCGCTCTGTCCTGCCGGACATCTCCCCCACAATGGGCCCACAAGAGGGAGGTCGGCAGTTTCAGCGCTCCGCTCTGTCCTGCCGCCCCTTGCCATGTCCCCCTCCCGAGGTGTACCCAGTTTCCCAATTCGAACATCTGGAAAGGAGGGCTGCGTGTCTATCGATCACCACCGTCAGCGCGGCCCTGTCTGTGCCCTGCGAGCTTGCTTGCAGGGCTGACCAGGACGGTCCGGGAATTTTCCCCCGCTTCGATTTTTGGTCTGCCCTTCGTGGTGCCGCTGATCTCGGCCTGATGGCCTACCGGCGCACCGTCAAAGTGCATTGAGCCGGGCTCCGGCAAGACCAGAGAAATCGACATGGCCCTGATCAGCCTCAAATCCCTCGGCGTCACCATGAGTGCGCCGCTCTTCTCCAACCTCGACCTCATCATCGGTGCCGGCGACCGGCTGGGCATCGTCGCGGCGAACGGCCGTGGCAAATCCACCCTGCTCAGATGCCTGGCCGGCGAGCTGGACGCCACGAGCGGCGATATCACCCGGACGCGCGGCTTGCGCGTCGGCCATGTCGAGCAATCCGTCCCCGACGCGCTGCTCGACCGTAGCTTCCATCAGGTGGTTGCCGATGCCTTGCCGCCGGAGCAGCTTGGCAGCGAGCTTTGGCGCGTCGACGTGGTGCTGGATTCGCTCGATGTGCCTGAGGACATGCGCGACAGGCCGATGCGGGCCTTGAGCGGCGGCTGGCAAAGGCTGGCGCTGATCTCCCGCGTCTGGGTCACCGACCCGGACGTGCTTCTGCTCGACGAGCCGACCAACCATCTCGACCTGGCCAGGATCAGCCAATTGGAAACCTGGCTGAACGCGCTGCCACGCGATGTGCCGGTGATCATCGCCAGCCACGACCGCGCCTTTCTCGACACCACCACCAACCGCACGCTGTTCCTGCGCCCGGAAGAATCGCCGGTGTTTTCGCTGCCCTATTCGCGCGCCCGGCAGGCGCTCGACGAGGTCGACGCCTCGACGGCGCGGCGGTTCGAGCGCGACATGAAGGTCGCACAGCAGTTGCGCCGGCAGGCAGCCAAGCTCAACAACATCGGCATCAATTCCGGCAGCGACCTGCTGACGGTCAAAACCAAGCAGCTCAGGGAGCGGGCCGAAAGGCTGGAAGATGCAGCCGTGGCAGCGCATCGCGAGCGTTCGGCCGGCGCGATCCGATTGGCCAACCGCGGCACCCACGCCAAGGTGCTGATCACGCTCGACGACCCGGCGGTCGAAACGCCCGACGGCACGCTGCTGTTCAGGACCGGCAAGCGCCATATCTGCCAAGGCGACCGCATCGTGCTGCTCGGCCGCAACGGTGTCGGCAAATCGCGCTTCATTGCGATGATCCGCGCCGCCATCGCCGAACCGGGGTCGGAAGAAAGCGTCAAGGTGACGCCGTCGACCGTGCTCGGCTACAGCGACCAGGCTCTGTCCGGCATCGGCGCCGACGCCACCCCGCTGGCGATGGTCTCGCGCCGCTTCGAGATCGGCGAGCAGCGCGCCCACTCGCTTCTCGCCGGCGCCGGCGTCGCCATCGAGATGCAGGAGAAAAGGATTGCCGCGTTGTCGGGCGGACAGCGGTCGAGGCTGATGTTGCTGGTGCTGCGGCTCCTCAACCCCAATTTCTACCTCCTCGACG
>NZ_RZSR01000427.1:0-4949 GCF_004023265.1 Mesorhizobium sp. M1A.F.Ca.IN.020.06.1.1 | reverse complement strand
CGTCATCACCGGCTCGATCACGGTGGTGACGCGCGATCACACCGAAAAGATGCTGAAAGGCTTCGGCGCCAACCTGACCGTCGAGACCGACGAGCGCGGCGTGCGCCACATCTTCATCGAAGGCCAGGGCAAGCTCACGGGGCAGACCATCGCCGTGCCCGGCGACCCCTCCTCCGCCGGCTTCCCGCTGGTGGCGGCGCTCATCGTGCCGGGTTCCGATATCGTGATCGAGAACGTGCTGATGAACCCGACCCGCACCGGGTTGCTCCTGACATTGCAGGAAATGGGCGGCCGCATCGACATCCTCAACCCCCGCAATGCCGGCGGCGAGGACGTGGCGGACCTGCGCGTGCGCTCCTCCGACCTCAAAGGTGTCGTGGTGCCGCCGGAGCGGGCGCCGTCGATGATCGACGAATATCCGGTGCTGGCGGTTGCCGCTGTTTTCGCCGAAGGCGAGACGCTGATGCAGGGTCTGGAGGAATTGCGCGTCAAGGAATCCGACCGGTTGTCGGCGGTGGCCAACGGGCTGAAGCTCAACGGCGTCGACTGCAGCGAGGGCGAAGCCTCGCTTGCCGTGCGCGGCAAGCCCGGCGGCAAGGGCCTGGGCGCTCATCCCAACGGGCCGGACACGGCGGTGAAGACGCATCTCGACCACCGCATCGCCATGAGTTTCCTGGTGATGGGGCTGGCGACGGAAAAGCCGGTGACCATCGACGACGCCAACATGATCGCGACGAGCTTTCCGGAATTCATGGGGCTGATGAAGGGGCTCGGCGCCGAGATCGAGTGACGGGCGATGGGTTGGAGCCGAACCGAGATGCAGGCGGAACAGCACCCCGCTTTGTCCTGCGGGACATCTCCCCCGCAAGGGGGGAGATTGGCGGCTCCGGCGCTCCGCTCAATCCTGCAACATAGACAATTGGCGCAAGCGGCGATGACGGCTGATCTCCCCCCAAGCGGGGGAGATGTCCGGCAGGACAGAGGGGCGCGCGAAGGATCGCGGCGCTCATCTTGCTCATTGCGCCTATCGTTCGAGGCGAGCCAATGAGCACCCCCTTCACCATCGCAATCGACGGCCCCGCGGGCGCCGGCAAGGGCACACTCGCTCGCCGGCTCGCCGATCATTACCGCCTGAACCTGCTCGATACCGGCCTCACCTATCGCGCCGTCGCCCATAAGCTGCTCGAGCTCGGTCTGCCGCTCGACAATGTCTCGGCGGCGGAAACCGCGGCACGCCAGGTCGACCTTTCGAACCTCGACCGTACGGTGCTTTCGGCGCATGCGGTAGGCGAGGCCGCCTCAAAGGTCGCCGTCATTCCGTCGGTCCGGCGCATCCTGGTCGACAAGCAACGCGAGTTCGCCAAGGCGCCGCCAGGCGCGGTGCTCGACGGACGCGACATCGGCACGGTCGTGTGTCCCGACGCCGATATCAAGCTCTATGTCACAGCGAGCGCGGAAGTGCGGGCAAGGCGCCGGCTGGCCGAGATCGAAAGCATGGGCGGCAGCGCCGATTTTGCCACGATCCTCGCCGACATCGAGCGCCGCGACGAGCGCGATATGGGCCGTGCCGACTCCCCGCTCAAGCCGGCGGCGGACGCGCACTTGCTCGACACCAGCGACATGGCAATCGAGGCCGCGTTTCTGGCGGCCATGGCAATCGTCGACCGAGCCATGGGTGCGAAAGACCTCGCCTGAGCTTGGCTATCACGACCGGATCGTGCCTTCGATCGCATGTCTGCCTGACCTGCTCACGACGGCTACGAAAACCGCCGCGGTGACATAGGCAATCAAGGCGTAAAGCGCTGGCGGGATCGCCATTTCGGCATTGTTGAGCAGATATTCGCTAAGCGCCAGGGCTATGACGAACGCGGCGTTGTGGATGGCCGTTGCCATGGTGATGGCGACCGCCTGCCGCCTCTCCAGGCGCAGCAGCGACGGAACGGCGTAGCCGAGCGCCATGCTCACCACGTTGAACGCAAAGGCGGCAAAGCCGACAACAGGTCCCCAGGTCACGATGACCTGCCGCTGATCGACGACGGCAAAAATAACGACCGCCGCAAGAAAAAGCGTCGCCAGTAGCTTGACGGGCCCTTCCAGGCGCTCGGCCAAGGCCGTGTAGCGGTGCCGGACGGCAACTCCGATCGAGACCGGGACAAGCACAACGGCAAAGAACTGCAGGAATTTCTCGATCGGCAGCGGGATGACGTGCCCGGCGCCATAGAAATGCAGCAGCGAAAAATTGGTGATCAATGGCACCGACACCAGCGCCACCATTGAGCTGATCGCCGGCAGCGTCAGGCTGAGCGCCGTATCGCCCTTGGCAAGGTGGGTGAAGAGAACCGCGGACGGGGCGCCGGGACTGGCCGCGAGCAGCATCATGCCGACCGCCATCGCAGGCGGCAAAGCCGAAATCGACACGATGCCGAAGCAAAGGACGGGAAGAACCAGTATCTGCACGATAAAAGCCACCAGGAGGGCCTTCGGTCGCAGCACCACCTGCAAGAAGTCCTGGAGCTTGAGCGACAGGCCAAGCCCCAGCATGATGATGACGAGGGCAACCGGCAGGAAGATGTTGAAAGTGGCGCTTGACTGCATGGTGATGCTCCCCGTGACAATCCATGTCGGCAAAAAGAACTGCAACCGCGAACGCGTAATCGCAAAAACATTCGGGCGGAGCATGCGCACCGCCGCGACGCGCACTTGCCTGACACCGGCGAAGTGTCTATAGAGACCGCGTTTCTGGCGGCCATGGCTAACCATCAAAGACTGCTGGCCAAGAGAAACAAGGTCCGATGCGGGTTTTCCTCGTGTTTTCCGTTGCCGGAGGCGATGAAAATACCCATATCGGGCACGAACCAGCCTGCCAGCATTCTCTATGCGCCGGACTTGCCGCTTAAGCGGCCGAGGGCTCTTCAGCCCGGAACGCCGGCAGGCTCACGCAACGCTAACCCACGGCGCCCGCTTCGCTTGTTGTGCGAAGCATTCCAGGAGAAACAATGTCAGCTGCAAATCCCACTCGCGATGATTTCGCGAGCATGCTCGAAGAATCATTCACCGCCGGCCATTCCGGCGAGGGCCAGGTTGTCCGGGGCACGATCACCGCGATCGAAAAGGACATGGCCATCATCGATGTCGGCCTCAAGGTCGAAGGCCGCGTGCCGCTGAAGGAATTCGGCGCCAAGGGCAAGGATTCCTCCCTCAAGGTCGGCGACACCGTCGAGGTCTATGTCGAGCGCATCGAGAACGCGCTTGGCGAGGCCATGCTGTCGCGCGAGAAGGCCCGCCGCGAGGAGAGCTGGGTGCGCCTCGAAGAGAAGTTCACCAAGGGTGAGCGCGTCGAAGGCGTCATCTTCAACCAGGTCAAGGGCGGCTTCACCGTCGATCTCGACGGCGCCGTGGCGTTCCTGCCGCGCAGCCAGGTCGACATCCGTCCGATCCGCGACGTCTCGCCGCTGATGCACAACCCGCAGCCCTTCGAGATCCTCAAGATGGATCGCCGCCGCGGCAACATCGTGGTGTCGCGCCGCACCGTGCTCGAGGAGAGCCGCGCCGAACAGCGTTCGGAAATCGTGCAGAACCTCGAGGAGGGCCAGGGTGTCGAGGGCGTGGTCAAGAACATCACCGACTACGGTGCGTTCGTCGACCTCGGCGGCATCGACGGTCTGCTGCATGTCACCGACATGGCATGGCGCCGCGTCAACCATCCGACCGAGATCCTCAACATCGGCCAGACGGTCAAGGTGCAGATCATCCGCATCAACCAGGAAACCCATCGCATCTCGCTCGGCATGAAGCAGCTCGAGAGCGATCCGTGGTCGGATATCGGCACCAAGTTCCCGATCGGCAAGAAGATCAAGGGCACCGTCACCAACATCACCGACTACGGCGCGTTCGTCGAGCTGGAGCCGGGCATCGAGGGCCTCATCCACGTTTCGGAAATGTCGTGGACGAAGAAGAACGTGCATCCCGGCAAGATCCTGTCGACGACGCAGGAAGTCGACGTGGTGGTGCTCGAGGTCGATCCGGCCAAGCGCCGCATCTCGCTCGGTCTCAAGCAGACGCTGGAGAACCCGTGGGAAGCCTTCGCGCGCAACCATCCGGTCGGCAGCCAGGTCGAGGGCGAGGTCAAGAACAAGACCGAGTTCGGCCTGTTCATCGGCCTGGAAGGCGACGTGGACGGCATGGTGCACCTCTCCGACCTCGACTGGACACGTCCGGGCGAGCAGGTGATCGAAGAGTACAATCGCGGCGACATGGTCAAGGCGCAGGTGCTCGACGTCGACATCGAGAAGGAGCGCATCTCGCTCGGCATCAAGCAGCTGGCCCGCGACACGGTCGGCGAGGCGGCGAGCAGCGGCGAGCTGCGCAAGAACGCCGTCGTCACCTGCGAGGTCACCGCGGTGAAGGATGGTGGTCTGGAAGTGCGGCTGGTCGACAGCGGCCTCGATACCTTCATCAAGCGTTCGGACCTTTCCCGTGACCGCGACGAGCAGCGCCCCGAGCGCTTCACCGTCGGCCAGAAGGTCGACGCCCGCGTCATCGCCTTCGACAAGAAGACCCGCAAGCTGCAGGTTTCGATCAAGGCGCTGGAAATCGCCGAGGAGAAGGAAGCGGTCGCCCAGTACGGCTCGACCGACTCCGGCGCCTCGCTGGGAGACATCCTGGGCGCGGCGCTGAAGAAGCAGGGCAACTAAGCTCCTTCCTCTACCGAAAGCAAAAACCCCGCCGGAGCGATCCGGCGGGGTTTTTCATTGCACTTTGATCTGTGAGCTCAGGCTCGCCCGTAGAGCGGCACCAGCGTGCCGCTCATCGCCTGATTGGCGGGCGAGGCGAGATAGGCGATCGCCTCGGCGGCGGCCTCGAGGCTGACACATTTGGTGAAATCGGCGTCGCGCATGTCGGCGCGGGTGGCGGGCGTGTCGAGCGTCGAGGGCGCGACCGCATTGACC
>NZ_RZSR01000426.1:0-4955 GCF_004023265.1 Mesorhizobium sp. M1A.F.Ca.IN.020.06.1.1 | reverse complement strand
AGCCTGCCCGCCGGACTGACGCCGGCACCCGATGGCGGCCAGGCCTGGCGACGGCATTTTGGTCTCCTCGGCAAGCTGCTTACGGGGGAGCCCAACCATGGATGATGAAACGGTCGGACCCGATCTTCATCCGATCGAAGGGACGCGGGAGCGCCGTTGGCGCCTGGCGATCGGCGCCGACGATGAGTCCTCCTCGGCGCTGTCGCAGGAGGACCGGCGGCTTTCGGCAGCCCTCGATGCGCTCTACGGCGACGGCAGCGGCGACGCCGGCGATCCGCGCAAGCGGCGCGGCGGGCTTGGCCGTTCGGCGCCGCGCGTCGCGCAATGGATGGGCGATATCCGCTCTTTCTTCCCCGAGCAGGTGGTCCAGGTCGTGCAGAAGGACGCCTTCGAGCGCCTGAACCTGAAGCAGATGCTGATGGAGCCGGAATTCCTCAAGGCGATCGAGGCCGACGTCAATCTCGTTGCCGATCTGGTCTCGTTGCGCTCGGCGATGCCGGAAAAGACCAAGGACATTGCCCGCTCGATCATTTCCGACATCGTCGCCAAGCTGATGCAGCGTCTCGAGCAGAAAACCGCCGAGGCGATCCGCGGCGCGCTCGACCGTTCCAGGCGCATCAACCGGCCGCGGCAGCGCGACATCGACTGGCCGCGCACTATCGCGGCGAACCTTCGCCACTACCAGCCAGACCACAAGACCGTGGTGCCGGAAAAGCTCGTCGGCTTCATGCGCCGCCAGCGTCGGCTGGTCGACCTCGACGAAGTGACGCTCTGCGTCGATCAGTCCGGCTCGATGGCAAGTTCGGTCATCTACGCCTCGATCTTCGCGGCCGTGATGGCCTCCTTGCCGGTCGTGCGCACCAAGCTGGTCTGCTTTGACACCGCGATCGTCGATCTGACCGAAGAGCTCAGCGATCCGGTCGAGGTGCTGTTCGGCGTCCAGCTTGGCGGCGGAACCGACATCAACCAGGCGGTCGCTTATTGCGCCGAGCGCATCGAGCGGCCGACCAAGGCGCATTTCGTCCTCATCACCGACCTCTACGAAGGCGGCAACGGTCAGGAACTGCTTCGTCGGCTGGCTGCGCTGGTGCGGTCGGGCGTCAATGTCGTTGTGCTCCTGGCGCTCACCGACCAGGGCCGTCCCGGCTACGACTCTTCCATGGCCGGCTCGGTCGCGGCATTGGGCGTCCCGGTCTTCGCCTGCACGCCGGACCATTTTCCCGACATGATGGCGGCGGCGCTGCGCCGGGAGGACATCGGCGCTTGGGCGGCGGGAGCGGACATCAAGCTTATTCGCCCGGATTCGGAAACGCCAAGCGCAGCCGAATAGCTTCGCCACCCTTCCGACGCTGATCAGGGCGCTTTCTCGCTGATCAATTCAAACCGCTCGATCTCACAGTGTTGGCCGACCAGCGCCAGCACCTCAGTTGACGGCTCGACTGCATCTGGCTGCCGCCATTTGACTTGGAAGGAAAACACGAAGCGGTCGCGGTCGGCATCGTGCTCCATGCCAACGAAGCGGGCATCGTATCCGAGCGGCCGTACGATCTCCTGGAGGTCGGGCGGGGCTGTCTTCGGCCATGAGACCGCAAGGATCGCCTTATGGTCGCGCGGGATCTTGAGATCGACCCACTTCAGGGCCTGCAGCGTCACCAGCGTCAATGCTGTAGCAATCGCGCCGAGGCCGAACTGGCCGCCGCCGAAGG
This sequence comes from Mesorhizobium sp. M1A.F.Ca.IN.020.06.1.1, assembly GCF_004023265.1. NCBI lineage: Bacteria > Pseudomonadati > Pseudomonadota > Alphaproteobacteria > Hyphomicrobiales > Phyllobacteriaceae > Mesorhizobium > Mesorhizobium sp. M1A.F.Ca.IN.020.06.1.1. The sequence goes on along the minus strand of NZ_RZSR01000426.1, from coordinate 3,249 downwards.
CCAGCCCGATCATCGTCATGATCCACATGGTGGCGGCGGTGGTCACTCCGGTGACGAGATCGCCGCGCCTGAGGATGGCGCCGCCGCCGATGAAGCCGACGCCGGTGAGCACGCCGAGCGCAAAGCGCAGCACATCCATGCGCACGAATGAGTCCGGTCCCTTACCGGCAACGTCGAGCAGCATGTTGGCCTGGACCATGGCGACGCACGCCGCGAGGCCGACCAGGATGGTCGTCCGCAGGCCGGCGGAATGGCCGCGCGCTTCGCGATTCAAGCCGATGAGGAAGCCCGCGACCAGCGTCAGCAACAGCCGCGCAACGAGATCCGGCCATGTCGGATGAAGCGGCATGTCGCAGCAGAGCGGCTCGAGCATTTCCCGTCGGCGACGCCGGTCGGCGCACCCTCCATTGCGTCAGGACAGTTCAACTAAGCTCGGCCATGGATGGTTCCTTGGCCAATGCCGATGACGTGAGGTTCCGCGGGACTGGTGCCGTGGGAGGGTGGGCGTGCTCCCGCGACCGGCTGGAACCCGGTCGCGGGAGGAGGTGGCTCAGCCGAACTTCGGGTCGAGGCTGCCGGCCTTGTAACGCTTGGCCATTTCCGACAACGGGATCGGCTTGATCTTCGGCGCGTTGCCGGCTGTGCCGAACTGCTCGAAGCGTTCCTTGCAGAGCTTCTTCATCGCCGCCATGGCCGGCGTCAGATATTTGCGCGGATCGAACTCGGAAGGGTTCTCGGTCAGCACTTTGCGGATCGCGCCGGTCAGCGCCATGCGGTTGTCCGTGTCGATGTTGATCTTGCGCACGCCGTGCTTGATGCCGCGCTGGATCTCTTCCACCGGCACGCCCCAGGTCGGCTTCATCTGGCCGCCATATTTGTTGATGATCTCCTGCAGCTCCTCCGGCACCGATGACGAGCCGTGCATGACCAGATGCATGTTGGGCAGGCGGCGATGGATCTCCTCGATCACGTTCATCGCCAGCACCGCGCCATCCGGCTTGCGCGAGAATTTGTAGGCGCCGTGGCTGGTGCCCATGGCCACCGCCAGCGCATCGACATGGGTGTCGCGCACGAACTGCTCGGCCTGCACCGGGTCTGTAAGCAACTGATCGTGGCTGATGGCGCCTTCGACGCCGTGGCCGTCCTCCTGCTCGCCGCCGCCGCTCTCCAGCGAGCCGAGCACGCCGATCTCGCCTTCCACCGAGACACCGCCCCAATGCGCCATATCGACGACGCGGCGCGTGATGCCGGAATTATAGGCGTAGTCGGCCGGCGACTTGCCGTCTTCCTTCAGCGAGCCGTCCATCATCACCGAGGTGAAGCCGTACTGGATCGCGGTGACGCAGGTCGCTTCGTTGTTGCCGTGGTCGAGATGCATGCAGACCGGAATGTCGGGGTGGATCTCGACCAGCGCGTCGATCAGCTTGGCCAGCACCACATCATTGGCGTAGGCGCGCGCCCCGCGGCTCGCCTGGAGGATGACCGGCGACTTGGTCTCCTCGGCCGCCTCCATGATGGCGAGGCCCTGTTCCATGTTGTTCATGTTGAAGGCAGGCACGCCATAGCCTTGTTCGGCGGCATGGTCGAGCAATTGTCTCAGTGTGATGCGAGCCAACGAATAGTCTCCCGTATCTGGTTCGAGCCCGTGTTTGAAAGGGCCGCCCGGGCGGGCGGCCCCGTTGCTTCTGGCCGGATTTCTAACCTACCGCAACCTTTTGAAGCCCTTTCGGCCGCAATTCTTGTTGCAGGGCTGAAATCCGGCCCGAGTCGAGCCTAAGCGGCGATCCGCTCGCGCGCGGCAAGGATTTCGACGCAGGCCTTCGCCGCTTCCTTGCCCTTCACCAAAAAATGCTCATGGAAGAAGCGGCGGTGCTCGGCGCTCTCATGATAGTTGTGCGGCGTGAGCACGGCCGAGAGCACCGGGCGAAGATTAGCTGCGCTCGGGAAACATCGCCTTCAGCGCCTCGCGCGAAGCCTTCGCCACGCCGCGCTCGGTGATCAGCCCTGTCACCAGCCGAGCCGGCGTCACGTCGAAGGCGGGGTTTGCCGCCGGCGTTGCGTCGGGCGAGACGCGCACCTGCGCGACCTTGCCGTCGGCCGTCCTACCCCACACCAGCGAAACCTCCTCACTCGCGCGCTCCTCGATCGGGATTTCCGCAAGCCCGTCGGCGACCGTCCAGTCGATGGTGGGCGAGGGGAGCGCGACATAGAAAGGGACGTCGTTGTCGGCGGCGGCTAAAGCCTTGAGATAGGTGCCGATCTTGTTGCAGACGTCGCCATTGGCCGTCGTGCGGTCGGTGCCGACGATCACCATGTCGATGTCGCCATGCTGCATCAGATGCCCGCCGGCGTTATCGACGATCAGCGTGTGCGGCACGCCGTGGCCGGCCATTTCCCAGGCGGTCAGCTGGGCGCCCTGGTTGCGCGGCCTGGTCTCGTCGACATAGACGTGGACCGGAATGCCGGCTTCCGTCGCCAGATAGATTGGCGCCGTGGCGGTGCCGTAGTCGACCGTCGCCAGCCAACCGGCATTGCAATGGGTGAGAATGTTGACCGCCTCGCCAGGCTTCTTTTTCGCCGCGATCTCCTTGATGATGGCAAGCCCGTTCTCGCCGATGGCGCGATTGAGCCCGACATCCTCGTCTGCGATCTCGGCGGCGCGCCGGTAGGCGGCCTCGGCGCGCTCTCCCGGCGCCAGCGGCTTCAGAAAACGCCGCATCTCGTCCAGCGCCCAGCGCAGGTTGATCGCCGTCGGTCGCGTTTTGTGCAGCGTCTCCCACGCCGCGTCGAGCGCTTCGTCCGAGGGATCGTCGGTCATCTGGATGGCGACGCCGTAGGCGGCGGTGACGCCGATCAGCGGCGCGCCGCGCACCCACATGTCGCGGATCGCGGTGGCGATGCCGGGAAGGGTTCCGATCGTCTCGACGCGAAACTCATGCGGCAGCCAGCGCTGGTCGATGATCTCGACCGAGCGTTTGTCGTCGCTGAGCCAAATTGTACGATAGTGGCGTTCGCCGACGTTCAAAGGCTCTTCTCCTGTTCGACCAGCGCGGCCAATGCGTTGACCTCGTCGATGCTGTGGATCTGACGCCGGTTCACGGCGATGTGGCGGCCGAAGCGCAGCGCCTTTGCTTCACATTTGGCGCGAAGGTCTGCGTCGGCAATGGTCTCGAAATCGGCATTGTGGGCGAGACCGAGGATACGTCGGTGCACCTCGATGCCGGCGAAGCCGAGCAGGTCGGTCCAGAT